>JAZFSB010000029.1:0-10647 GCA_036445935.1 Alphaproteobacteria bacterium
GCGGCGATTACCCGGCGGCGATGGAAATGGCGCTGGAACGCGGTGAATATGCCGGCTTTCGCGCCCGCCAACAGGCCGCCCGCGAAAATGGTCGGCATATCGGCATCGGTATTGCCAATTACGTCAAGGGAACCGGACGCGGCCCGTTTGAATCGGTCACTGTTCGCATCGGCCCGTCGGGCCGGATTATGGTCTATAGCGGGGCCGCCGCGATGGGCCAGAGTACCCGCACCATGCTGGCCCAGGTGGTTGCCGACCATCTTGGCGGCGACATGGCGAATATCGACGTCGTGATCGGCGACACCGATGCGATCGCGATGGGTATTGGCGGCTCGGCCAGCCGGCAGACAGTGACGGCGGGATCGTCGGCGCATCTCGCCGCCCTTGCGGTGCGGGACAAGGCGCTCAAGGTTGCCGCTCATATGCTGGAAGCCGCCGAGCAGGATCTGGAGATCGAGGGTGACGAAATTCGGGTCAAGGGCGTGCCCGACATGAAGGTGACGCTGGGCCAGGCCGCTACCGCGGTGGCCGGCACGCCCGGCTACGCGCTTCCCGGCGGTATCGAACCCGGGATGGAAGCGACCGAGAACATGGTGATCGACGACCTGACCTTCGCCAATGGCGCGCAGGTGGTTGAGGTCGAGGTCGATATAGAGACCGGCAAGGTATCTTTCCTGAACTACGTGATGATCCACGATTCCGGCACCATCATCAATCCGATGATAGTCGAAGGCCAGGTAATGGGCGGGATCGCGCATGGCGTCGGCAATGCGCTGTTCGAATGGATGGGGTTCGACGCCGATGGCCAGCCATTGACCACCAACTTCGCCGAATACCTGCTGGTTACGGCGCCCGAAATGCCCCAGGTCGATCTCGGTCACATGACATCGCCGACGCCGCTCAACCCGCTGGGGGTGAAGGGGGTCGGCGAATGCGGGCTGGTGCCGGCGCCGGCCGCGATCATCTCGGCGATAGAGGATGCGCTGTCGCCGTTCGGCGTTCATATCGCGCAGATGCCGATCACCCCGGCCGAACTCGTCGCGCGCATCGGAGAGGGAAGTTCACCATGAAAGACGGCGTCGAAGGCTACGATCCCAAGACGGTGGAGCTGCTGTCCTTCAACCGTGCGGTTCCCGCATTTCTCGACGGCCGTGATTCGCCGCGCGCCTTTCTGGAACGCTGTCTGGAAACCATAGAAGCCCGCGAACCCGACGTCCGCGCGTTTGTCACGCTCAATGCCGAGGGCGCGCGCAAAGCGGCGGACGCGGCAAACGAGCGCTACAAGGCGGGCCGCGCGCTGTCCTGTGTCGATGGCATGCCGGTCGCTATCAAGGACGTGTTCGATACCGAGGACATGCCGACCCGGATGGGCAGCCCGATCTTCGACGACGCGAAGCCTGGCTACGACGCGGCCTCTGTGTTCTGGCTGCGCCGCGGCGGGGCGGTGATCCTGGGTAAGACGGTCACCACTGAATTTGCCTTCGGCAGACCGGGACCGACGCGCAACCCGTGGGATAGCGCGCGTACGCCGGGCGGCTCGTCGAGCGGTACGGCTGCGGCTGTCGGCGCCGGCATGGTGCCGGTCGGCACCGGTTCGCAGGTGCGAGGTTCTGTCATGCGCCCGGCGGCGTTCTGCGGCACCTATGCGCTGAAACCTTCATATGGCGCGATCAACATCCAGGGCGGATTTCCCTCGCCGCCGAGCATCGCCCATCTGGGGGTACTCGGTGGCACGCTGACCGATACCTGGCGCACGGCCCATTACATTTCCAACGCGGCGGGCGGCGATCCGGGCCATCGGGGGCTGGGTGGAGGTTCCGCGCTTCCCGCCGAGCGCAAGCCGGCGCGGCTCGCACGGCTCGACACGGCGGGCTGGGCCGCGACCCCGGAAGAGACCCGCGCCGTGTTCGAACGGCTGCTCGCCGATATCGCGGCCAAGGGGGTGGAAATCGTCGACCGCCGCGGCACCCCGGAAATCGAAGCGCTGGAACAGCAACTCGTCGGGCTGACACCGGTGATCATGGAAGTCCTCACCTGGGAGGGGCGCTATCCGCTGGCGCTCTATGCCGCGCGCTACCCGGACAAGCTGGGCGAGGCGGTGGCCGCCCGGGTCAAGGCGAGCGAGCAGATGACGAGGGCGCAATATGAAATCGCGCTCGACTATCTGGCCGAGCTGCGCCGCCGCTTCGAAGCGCTGCGCGGCCGGGTCGATGGCTGTATCGCGCTGACCGCGACCGGGGCGGCGCCGGAAGGCTTGGCGGTCGGCGATCCGGTATATGGCGACGTGTCGTCTGGGTTGCTTGCGCCCGCTTTCAACCTGCCCATGCTCACCATCGAGGGCATGCCGCTGGGCGCCCAGGTGATCGGTTTTCGCGGAACTGATTACGATCTGGCGGGGCTTGCCCACTGGATAACTCATAATTTCATCCGCCGGGTCCGCCCCGCGGAAGGGTAAAAGGCACTGTTTTCGGGTATTTTCCGGGCATTAGGCAAGCTATTTCAGGGAATTAAGAAAAAATTAGGGCGACCCGCCGATCCTGTCGTTCAGGTGAAAACCTGTCGTTCAGGTGAAAACCCCAATGTGGCGAGGATGTGTCCGGTGAAACAGGTCTATCTAGATACGATATTGCTTATCGAGCGGCTGCATCGTCAGTTTCTCGAGGTGGTGAAGGCCGAGCTTGACCGTTTGGGCATCGAGGACATCAACAATGTCCAGAGCCTGATCCTGTCGCATATCGGCGACGAGGAACTGACCGTCGGCGAGTTGACCTATCGCGGCTATTATCAGGGCTCGAACGTGTCCTACAACGTGAAGAAGATGGTCGAGAACGGCTATCTGTCGCAGGAGCGGTCGTCGCATGACCGGCGCACCGTACGGCTGCGCGCTTCCGAAAAGGGGCTCGGTATCTGCAAGGTCGTGTCCGAACTCTATGACCGCCATGTCGAACAGCTCGCGGACGGCCCGATCAACGCCGAGGCGATGGAGACAGTGAGCGAGGCGCTGCGACGGCTCGAGCGGTTCTGGGCCCACGATCTGGCCTACGGCCCACGCTCTCCGGTTCAGGCGACCGGCACCAACGGTTGATCACACCATGGAATTTTGATGATGGCGGCGCCCACGGGGCGCCGTTTTCAGTTTATCAGGGCAAAGGTTTCGCCGTGATGGCGTTCGTCGAACACGGCGCGCAGTTTCGATAGCGCTCGTCCTTCTATCTGGCGAATACGTTCCTTGGTGACGCCATATAAAGCGCCGATTTGCGCCAGTGTTGCCCGGTCTTCATTCAGGAAGCGATGGCGGATTATTTCTCGCTCGCGCGGGTTGAGCGTTTCCAGCGCTTCGTTCAGCCAACGCGACCGGGTTTCCGTGTCCTTGATTCCGATGACGATTTCTTCGGGATCGGGGCGGTCGTCGGCCAGAAAATCCATGAATTCGTCGCTGTCGTCACCGACGATCCCGGCGTTGAGAGAGCGGTCGGGCGCTGCCAGATGAGCTTCCATCCGCTCAACCGCGGCAATAGGCACATTGAGCTGGCGGGCAATGATTTTTCGGTTTTCGTCGGTCATTGGGCCGCCACGGACGTCACCGAGCTTTGCCCGTAACCGCCGCAGCTTGAAAAACAGGCTCTTTTGCGACGGCGTGGTGCCAAGCCGCACGACAGACGTGTTCCGTACGACATAATCCTGAATGCCTGCCAGTATCCACCATGAGGCATAGGTTGAAAATCGAACATTGCGTTCCGGATCAAACCGTTTCGCAGCCTCGAGCAGGCCGATATTTCCTTCCTGGATCAAATCCGCTATCGGCAGGGCGTACCCTTTGAAACCAACGGCGATGCGCACGACCAGTCTGACATGGCTTGAAACCAGTTCGTGCAAGGCGGCTTCATCGGTCTTATCGCGCCAACGGCGACCGAGATCCTGTTCATGACCGCGCTCAAGGAGCGGTGCGCGCATCATCGTCGCGATATAGCGGCGATCACCTGAGTCAACGGAAGAACTTGAAACTGCGGGCATCGTTATAATTTTCCCGGGTTTGGTCCAGTCGATTAAATTAGCTGAAACAATAGTATTGAGTCGCTGAGGTCTGGTCAAGATTATTATCGACTCGATAACATTTATCAAAATTTTAGAGAAATTGGTTAACACAAGCATCAAATCTGCCAATGTGATCGTCGATGACGATTGCCGTGCGGCATTATTGTGTGTGGGTCCCTAGTCATCATGGGGGCAACGTCCTAGTTACCGGGATATGCCAATGACCGATTCCTTCGTCGATCTTGTGGACAGGCTGTCCCGCATCGCGCACGCGGCGCAGTTCGCCGATGGGTTGAATCCGGCGCAATGGGAAACCTTGCGCTTCCTGTCGCGGGCCAACCGCTATTCGGCGTCACCCGGCGCGCTTGCGGAATATCTTGGCACCACCAAGGGGACGGCCTCGCAAACCCTGATCGCGCTGGAATCGAAGGGGATGGTCGCCCGCGTGCGCTCTGAACTTGACCGCCGCAAGGTGCGGCTCGCCCTGACCGACGCAGGCCGCGAGCGGCTCGAGCGCGACCCGCTGCGCATGATTGAGCAGGCCGGGGCGGAAATTCCCGACGATCAACACCCGCTGGTCCTATCGGCGATGCACGGCGTTATCAATAACATCTGCCAGCAGACTGGCGATGCGCGTTTCGGGGTGTGCGATGAATGCCGCCATAAGGAAGGCGGCTGCAAGATCGGTTCCGTCGGTGACCAGGCTAGATGCGGCCTGACCGATGAAACGCTGGATGAGCAGGAACTCGGTCAGATCTGCGTCAACTTCGGGCGCCCTGCCTAGAGCCTGATCCAGCACTTGCTGGCTTGATTCCCACCGCATTGCTAAACTTCACCAATCCAACAGGGTAACGTCGCGGTCGCGGCGATCCACGGGAGGTGGACGCGATGCCAGGGCAGCCGAAACGGGAAGTGTTTATAGAGATCATCCAGATGGGCGGGTCCGTGAAGGTCTCCGCCATCGATCCCGATACCGGCACCGAGGTCTCGATCGTCGGCCCGCCCTCCGCCGGCGAAGAGCTGCTTACGCGGAACGCTGTCAATAAGCTCAACTATATGCTCGCAAAACGCCGTGGCGACAGCGACAGCGGCGATGACGATGGTGGGTGGCGGGCCTGAACGCGCGCGCTAAACGGCACAAGAACCGGGGGCGATGGACTATTTCCTGCAACAGTTGATCAACGGCCTGACGCTCGGCGCGATCTACGGGCTGATCGCCATTGGCTACACGATGGTCTATGGGATCATCGGCATGATCAATTTCGCTCATGGCGAGATTTTCATGATCGGCGCCTTCATTTCCCTGATCGCCTTCCTGATTTTGGGTCCGTCCGGTGGTGGCTCGGTGGTGTTGGCGCTGATGGTAGTGCTGCTGGTGTCGATGCTGCTGACCGCGGTATATGGCTGGGCGCTGGAACGCGTCGCCTACCGTCCGCTGCGCGGCTCACCGCGCCTGGCCGCGCTGATTTCCGCCATCGGCATGTCGATCTTCCTGCAAAACTATGTCCAGCTCAGCCAGGGCGCGCGCGTCAAGGCATTGCAGCCGGTTATCACCGGCGGGATGACGCTGATCGAGGATCCCAAGTTCCCGGTCGCGATCAGCTACATGCAGGTCATCATTATTGTCGTGACCATTGTCCTGATGGCGGGATTCTGGCTGCTGATCACCCGCACCGCGTTGGGCCGCGCGCAGCGCGCCTGTGAGCAGGACCGCACCATGGCAGCCTTGGTAGGCGTCGATGTCGACCGCACCGTTTCGCTGACCTTCGTGCTCGGCGCCATGCTGGCCGCCGTCGCCGGCATGATGGTGACGCTCTATTACGGGGTAATCGATTTCTATATTGGGTTCCTGGCAGGCATCAAGGCTTTCACGGCGGCCGTGCTGGGCGGCATCGGCTCGATCCCCGGCGCCATGATGGGCGGGGTGCTGATCGGGCTGATCGAGGCACTCTGGTCAGGGTATTTCAGTATTGAGTACAAAGACGTTGCAGCCTTTTCCATCCTTGTTCTGGTGTTGATCTTCCGGCCGACCGGGTTGCTCGGACAGCCCGAGGTGGAGAAGGTCTGAGCAATGACCAGCGCCACCGCCGCCGCCAGCGATGACGACCGGGCCGGGTTGGTTCGGGCGCTGCGCGAAGCGGGGCTGACCGCCGCCGTCGCCGCGGCGCTGATGCTGCCGCTGATCGGGCTGCACGCGGCGTCGCAATCGACCGGTATCGTGATCCGCACAAGATGGCCCGAGATGCTCATCGCGGTGGCGTTGATTTTTGGCGGCAGGCTGGCGCTGGCGCTGGAGCGCGGCGGCAGTCCCTGGCCCGCGCTGATCGGCGGGGCGGTGGCGATTGCGGCCGCGCTGCTGGTCCCGCTGCCGGGTGAGGCGCTGGTCGGGTTGGCGCTGATCGGGGGCGGGGTGCTGTGCGTGCGCGGCGCATTCAGCCTGGCGCGGGACTGGCGCGGCGAGGCGGCGGCCGCACCCGCGGCGCACCTCGCGAAAGATTTCGCGCGCTATCTGCCGTGGCTCGGCGCGGCGATGATCGTCTTCGCCGTAGCCCTGCCGCTGATGCCGTTCGCCGACCGGCGGCTGCTGGACCTCGCCACCCTGGTGGTGGCCTACGTGATGCTGGGCTGGGGGCTCAACATCGTGGTCGGGCTGGCCGGGCTGCTTGATCTCGGCTTTGTCGCTTTCTATGCGGTCGGCGCCTACAGCTTTGCGCTGGTGGCGTTGAATTTCGATATGGGGTTCTGGATTTGCCTGCCGATCGCCGGCGCGTTGGCGGCGCTGTTCGGGTTGGTGCTGGGCTTTCCGGTGCTCAGATTGCGCGGCGATTATCTGGCCATCGTTACGCTGGGTTTCGGTGAGATGGTTCGCATCGTGCTGATCAATTGGGTCGATTTCACGCACGGGCCGGATGGCATATCCGGTATTCCCAAGCCGACCCTGTTCGGGTTGCATCTTACGCGCCGAGCGCCGTAAGGCGCCGAGACCTTCCATCAGTATTTCAGTCTGGATTACCAGTCGGTGCACCGCGTTATCTTTCTCTATTACGTCGTGCTGGCAATGGCGCTGTTGACCAACCTGTTCATTCAGCGCATTCGCAAACTGCCGATCGGCCGCGCGTGGGAGGCGCTGCGCGAGGACGAAATCGCCTGCCGGTCGCTGGGGCTCAACCCGACCAACATCAAGCTGTCGGCGTTCTCGCTCGGCGCCATGTTCGGCGGGTTCGCCGGCGCGGTGTTCGCCGCCCGTCAGGGTTTCATCAGTCCCGAAAGTTTCACCTTCATCGAATCCGCGATCATTCTCGCCATCGTGGTGCTGGGCGGAATGGGCAGTCAGTTCGGTGTTGCCATTGCCGCCATCGTGCTGATCGGCCTGCCGGAATGGTTCCGCGATCTTCAGGAATTCCGCATGCTGGCTTTTGGCGCGCTGATGGTGCTGATCATGATCTGGCGCCCGCGCGGTCTGCTGGCCCATCGCGAACCGACGCTGCGTTTGGGCGCGCGGGGCGGGGGAGGCGCGCCATGACCGGCGGGCCGCTGCTTGATGTCGAACACCTGAGCATGCATTTCGGCGGGCTGGTTGCCATCGACGATCTGTCGTTCGCGGCCGAGGCTGGCCGGATCACAGCCATCATCGGTCCCAATGGCGCCGGCAAGACGACGGTGTTCAACTGCCTGACCGGCTTCTACCGGCCAAGCGTCGGGAAGCTCACGGTTACGCAGGACGAGGGGGTATTTCAACTCGAACAGATGGAAGGTCACCGTATCGCCAGCGCGGCCGGTGTCGCCCGTACCTTCCAGAATATTCGGCTGTTTCAGCGGATGTCGGTGCTGGAGAACCTGATCGTCGCCCAGCACAAGGAGCTGATGCGGGCATCGGCGTTTTCGCTGGCCGGGTTGCTGGGGCTGGCGCGTTACCGCGACGCGGAAGCCGGCGCGGTCGAACAGGCAAGCGGTTGGCTGGAACGCATCGGGTTGATCGAGCGTGCCGATTGGGATGCCGGCAACCTGCCTTATGGCGATCAGCGCCGTTTGGAGATCGCGCGCGCCATGTGCACCGGCCCGGCGCTGTTATGTCTGGATGAGCCGGCGGCGGGGTTGAACCCCAGCGAATCAGCCGCACTTAACCGATTGCTCCTGTCCATCCGGGACGAGGACGGCGTCGGCATTTTGCTGATCGAACACGATATGAGCGTGGTGATGGGCATTTCCGACCACATCGTCGTGCTCGATTATGGCTGCAAGATCGCCGATGGGGATTCGGCTGCCGTGCGCGCCGATCCGGCGGTCATTCGCGCCTATCTTGGCGACGACGACCCGGCCACCGAGGCGTCATGCTGACAGTTTCCGACCTGCACGCCCATTATGGCCGCATTCACGCGCTGCGCGGTGTCTCGCTGACGGTCGGCGCCGGCGAAATTGTCACTCTGATCGGCGCCAACGGGGCTGGAAAATCGACCCTGTTGATGACCATCTGCGGCGACCCCCAAGCAACCAGCGGTGATATTCGGCTGGATGATGTCGATATCACCCGGCTTGCCACCCATCGCATCGCGCGGGCGGGCGTCGCTCATGCGCCGGAAGGACGGCGCATCTTTCCCCGCATGACGGTGATGGAGAATTTGCAAATGGGGGCGGTCGCCGATACCGACGGCGATAGCGCGGCGGAGCTTGCCCATGTGTTTGGGCTGTTTCCCCGCCTCGAGGAACGCGCTGGCCAGCGCGGCGGCACTTTGTCGGGCGGCGAACAGCAGATGCTGGCGATCGCCCGCGCCCTGATGAGCCGCCCGCGTCTTTTGCTGCTGGACGAGCCGTCGCTGGGTCTGGCGCCGATGATGGTGCGGTTGATATTCGACGCCATCCGCGAACTTAACCGGCGTGATGGCATGACCGTCTTTCTGGTTGAACAGAATGCCTATCACGCGCTTCGGCTGGCCCATCGCGGCTATGTCATGGTCAATGGCGAAATTGCGATGTCTGGCACCGGCGCCGAGCTTCTCGACAATCCGGAAATTCGCGCGGCTTATCTTGAGGGAGGCTCGGCGACATGATGCTGGCCAGCCCGCCCGGAGTTTTTATCGGTCTCACCGTGGTTCTCTTTGGCGGCGCGGCATTTTTGACTGGTCAGGCGCTCGCCGGTGCGTGGCGTCCGGTTCGCGTGGCGGTGGTCTACAGCCTGCTGCTCGGCGCCGGCGACCGCTTCCTGGTCTTCGCGCTGTTCAAGGGCGAGTTGTTGTCATTCCATGGGTATGCGCTGGACAGCGCGGTGATCATGGCAATATGTGTGCTGGCCTGGCGATTCACGCTGGCGGGCAAGATGGTCAGCCAGTATCCCTGGCTTTATGAACGCCATGGCCCGTTCGCCTGGCGCGCGCGTGAAGACGGATAACGCACGCGTGTTCCGATTCGCTTGTCGGGACCGGACGCGCTGCTAAAGTGATCACCAGTCCCATCGGAGAAAACCAACTGCATGGAGCGATGATGATGAAACGAATCCTGAGCGTGGCCGCGGTTGTGTCCGCCATCGCTGTTTCCCCGCCCGCGGCGGCGGAAATCGTGATTTCCACTGTAGGCCCGATGACCGGGCAATACGCCTCGTTCGGTGAGCAGATGCGCCGTGGCGCCGAGATGGCGGTCCGCGACCTGAACGCCAAGGGCGGCGTGCTGGGTCAGAAGCTGCGGCTCGAGATCGGCGACGATGCGTGTGACCCGAAGCAGGCGGTGGCGGTCGCCAACCAGCTTGCCAGCAAGGGCGTCCGTCTGGTTGCCGGGCATTTCTGTTCGGGCTCATCGATCCCGGCCTCCAATGTCTATGCCGAGGAGGATGTGCTGCAGATTTCGCCTGCCTCGACCAATCCCAAGCTGACCGAGCGCGGGCTGCCCAATGTGTTCCGGGTTTGCGGGCGTGACGATCAGCAGGGGCTGGTGGCGGGCAATTTTCTGGCCGACCGTTTCAAGGGCAAGACCATCGCGGTGATCCACGACAAGACGGCCTATGGCAAGGGGCTGGCCGACGAGACCCTCAAGACGCTGAAGGCGCGCGGTGTCAAGATTGCCCTCTATGAAGCCTACACCGCGGGCGAAAAGGATTACACAGCGCTGGTCAGCAAGCTCAAGGTCAACGGCGTGCAGGTGCTTTATGTCGGCGGCTACCATACCGAGGCCGGGCTGATTGCCCGTCAGATGCGCCAGCAGAACATGAAAACGGTTCTGGTGTCGGGCGATGCGCTGGTGACCGACGAATACTGGTCGATCACCGGGCCGGCGGGCGAGGGCACGCTGATGACGTTCAGCCCCGATCCGCGCAAGAATCCGATAGCCGCCGATCTGGTCAAGCGTTTCCGCAAATCCGGCTACGAGCCGGAGGGCTATACGCTTTACACCTACGGCGCGATCCAGGCCTGGGTGAGCGCGGTGGAATCCGTGAAATCGACCGACACCGCCAATGTCACCTAGGCTCTGAAATCGGGCAGCTTCAAGACCGTGATTGGCGAAATCGGCTTCGACAAGAAGGGCGACGTTACGGCGCCGGGCTACGTGCTCTACAAGTGGAGCAAAGGCAAGTACGACTACTATAAGTAGTAGGTCTAATACTAAAACAGCCCGCCGTTTTAC
>JAZFSB010000030.1:0-17312 GCA_036445935.1 Alphaproteobacteria bacterium
GAAGCTCTAGGTGAAGAATCTCGCCTGTGAGCGAATGTTCACCGGAGAAGTACAAGTCCATATCGCTACGCGCCTTCGAGGGCGATATAAACGAAGGCGACCTGTTCCTGCATAACGATCCCTATACCGGCGGCACGCATCTGAACGACGTGCTTTTGCTGCAACCGGTGTTCTTCGAGGGACAGCTGGCCCTGTTCGCGGCCATGCGCTGTCACTGGAACGATGTCGGCGGCATGACGCCGGGCAGCCTGTCGGGCCGGGTCAAGGAAATCTATCAGGAAGGCATCCGTATCATCCCGACGCGCATCTGCGAGAAGGGCGTGATGAACCAGGGTGTGATCGACCTGCTGTTCAACAACATGCGCGGGCCGGATGAGCGTAGGGGCGATTTCAACGCCATGCTCGGCACCGGGCGCAAAGCAGCCGAACATCTCACCCGGCTGTTTGCGCGTTTCGGCGGGCAGGTGCTGCTCGACGGGGTCGAGGAGCTGATCGCGCGGTCCGAACGCCAGATGCGGGCACGGATCGAAGCCTGTCCGGATGGGGTGTATTTCGCCGAGGGTTATATCGAAAGCGATGGGACCAACCCGGACCCGCTGGTGGTGCGACTCAAACTCACCGTACGGGGCAACGCGATCGAGGCCGATTTCACCGGCTCGTCCGCCCAGACCAACGGCCCGACCAATTGCGGACCTGCGATGGCGTTCAACGCGGTTGGCACTATCGTCAAGGCGTTTCTCGACCCGCTGACACCGATCAATCATGGCTCGTTCAATCCGATCAGCGTGATCGCGCCAGAAGGCAGTTTCATCAATGCGCGCGAAACCGCGCCTTGCGGCGGCATGGCCGAGGTCAAGTTCCTGATCGATTCCGTGGTCGCGGCCGCGATGGGCCAGGTCGTGCCCGACATGACGGTGGGCGATCTGAAGGGCGGGGCGAATCATATCCACATCGCCGGCCCGCGCGCCGACGGAGGTACCTGGATCCATTACGAATGGCCGGCCGGTGGCACCGGGGCGTCCGACGGCGTGGACGGGTCGAACGCGGTGCGCAGCTACAACGAAGGCGATTTCAACTCCATCCAGTCGGTCGAGACGGTGGAAAGCCAGTACCCGCTGCGGGTCGAGCGCTGCGAAATTCGCGAGGGCGCCTGTGGCGACGGTAAATATCGGGGCGGCTTCGGTCTCAGGCGTGATGTCCGCATCCTGGACGGCGGGGCGATGCTGTCGGTGCTGTCGGAAAAGAACGTGATCCCGCCTTACGGCGTCGCCGGCGGGGCCAACGGGGCCGCCAACCGGTTCAACGTGCTGCGCGACGGCGACCTGATCGCGCCGTCTGACGTGCCGGGCAAGGTGTCGGGCTTTTCGTTGGCGCCCGGCGATATCGTGCGCGAGGAGACAGCTGGCGGCGGCGGCCATGGCGATCCGCTGGAACGCGATCCGGCCCGCGTCGCCGATGACGTGGCCGGTGGTTACCTGACGCCGTCGCAGGCGCGTGCGCGCTACGGTGTGGTTTTCGATACAGCCAGTGCTGTCGATGCGAAGGCGACCCGGAATTTGCGCGAGGTTCTGGACGACGCCCGCCTGTTCGCGGACCTGGAAGCATCGAACGAAGACGAACTGGATGGTTCACGCCGCCGGTTCACCCTGTCGCGCGAACTGGCGCGGCGGCTTGGCGTCGATGACGGCGTGTTGATCGAATTATGTGGCGCGGTGGCGGCGCCGCTGCGTGGCTGGGTGCGGGTGACGGAGCGCGGCACGACCGATGCGCTCGGCGTCGGCACCGAGACACTGCGCCTGCTTGGTGCAAAGCCAGGCGACCGGGTAGAGCTGCGCGCGGTTAGCGCCACCCCGGCGCTGATCGAGGATGCGCCGGCATGAGCACGGCACGCTACCTGATCGGCATCGATGTCGGCGGCACCTTCACCGACGTTGTGTGTCTCGACACCGAAAGCCAGGCTTTGCTGACCGCCAAGGTACCGTCATTGCCCGGCCGCCAATGGGAAGGGGTGCTCGGCGCGCTGAGCGAACTCGGTGTCGACCCCGGCGATATCAGCGCCTTCGTTCACGGCACCACGATCGCGACCAATGCCCTGCTGGAAGGCAAGGGCGCGCGCACCGCTTTCGTCACCACCGAAGGCTTTCGCGATACGCTGGAAATCGGCCGCACGCGGCGGCTGATCGGCGGGCTGTTCGACATCCGCTTTGTACGCCCCAAGCCGTTGGTTGACCGCCCGCTTCGACACGAGGTGCCGGAGCGCATGGCGGCCGATGGCGCCGTGCTCCGCGATATCGCGGGCCACGACTTCGCCCCGCTGGCCGCCCGGCTGAAAGAGCAGGGCGTCGAATCGGTCGCGGTCGGCTTCGTCAATGCCTATGCCAATGACGTGGCGGAACGCACCACGGTCGGGAAACTTGAAGCCCTGCTTGACGGCGTGCCGGTCTGCGCCTCGACGGCGGTGGTAAGCGAACAGGGCGAATTTCACCGCTTTTCGACCTGTGTTCTGAACGCGTATCTGACGCCGGTGGTGCGCGGATATCTCACCACGCTGGCCGGCGAACTTACGCGTAACGGTGTCGATGCGCCGGTCAACATCATGGGCTCGAACGGCGGCGCGATGACGCTTGCCCAGGCTGCGGATTTTGCCGCCGGAACCTTCCTGTCCGGGCCGGTCGGCGTCGTCGGCGGCGCCGTGCGGGTCTGCGAGATGGCGGGTGTTGATGACTGCATCACCTTCGACATGGGCGGCACCAGCACCGATGTTGCCCTGATCCATCAGCGCACACCGCGCATCTCGCACGACAACCAGATCGATTCCTTTCCGCTTCAGGTGCCGCAGCTCGATATTCACACCATCGGCGCGGGTGGCGGGTCGATCGCCTGGGTTCAGGAAGACGGCACGCTGGGCGTCGGGCCGAGGAGCGCCGGCGCGCTGCCGGGCCCCGCCTGTTACGGGCGTGGCGGGACCGAGCCGACGATATCGGACGCCAATCTGATGCTGGGACGGCTGCCGACGGAGCGCGCGCTGGCAGGCGGGCTGCGGCTTGATCTGGGCGCCGCGAAAGCCGCGTTCGATGTCTTGTCAAAGGCGCTCGGCGGCGGTGATCCGGTGGAACTGGCCGACGGGGTCATCCGCATCGCGATCGCCAAGATGGCCGGTGCGGTGCGCGAGGTTTCCGTCCATCGCGGTTTCGACCCGCGCGACTTCGCGTTGCTGGGATTTGGCGGGGCGGGGCCGATGCATGTCTTCCTGGTGGCCGAGGAACTGGCCATACCTCAGGTGATCGTGCCGCGCTTTCCGGGCCACCTGTCCGCGCTGGGCCAGCTTCTGGCCGACCGAAGGCAGGACCGTGTGCGTGCCTGGGGTGGCCGGTTGGGTACGCTCGATACGACCGCGCTGGGGGAAGCGGCCCGCTCGATGCGCGATGACGCGGCGGCGGCATTGAGTGCCGACGGGTTCAACGCGGACGATCAGCGCCACGATTTCACCGTCGATATGCGCTATGCCGGCCAATCCTTTACGCTTGGTGTGCCGCTGAATGCCGACGCGCCCGAGGCGGCAGCTCTCAAGGACGGATTCGACGAACGGCACACGCAGACATTTGGCCTGGCGGACCCGCGCAGCGACTGTGAAATCGTCAATATCCGACTGGTGTCGCGTGGCATCGTCGAAAAGCCGACACTCGCCTTTGGCAGTGAAGACCGGGCTACGTCGCTGATCGAAACCCGCCCGGTCTGGTTCGGAACGGGCTGGACCGATTGCGGGGTTCACGACCGGGCCGGCATGGCGCCGGGCAGCCGGCTCGACGGCCCCGCGATAATCGAGGAAGCCGGCGGAACCTCGGTGGTGCCGCCCGGATGGCGCGTCACGGTGCTGGCGAGCGGCACTCTTGATTGCCGGTTCGGCAATGATGGCTGACGGATCGCCTTGCGCCGGGCGAAGCGGTCCCGTAGCCTTCGCAAGGTGCCAGTTTCAATGAGGAAACTTAAATGACGCCCGCGGAAACCGCGATCGACCAAGGATCGCAAGATGCCCTTCACGAGGAATATTACCGCCGTGCCGGACGTGTGTTGCCGGGTGCCGGGTTGGGCGGATATTCGCTGCCCGCCGATGTTCGCTTTGTCATTCGCCGTGGCGAAGGATCGCGGCTCGAGGACGTGCGGGGGCGCTGGTATATTGATTATGTTGGCGGCGCCGGCGCGCTGATTCTGGGCCATGCCCATCCCGCTGTTGTCGCGGCGGTACAGGAGGCGGCGCCCAAGGGGATGCATTTCTTCGGCACGCTCAACGAATATTGCATCCAGCTGGCCGAAGAACTGGTTGACGCCATCCCGTGCGCGGAAAAAATCGCCTTTTCCACCACCGGCTCGGAAGCGACGTTTTACGCTATGCGCATCGCCCGCGCCTATACCGGGCGCAGCAAGATCATCAAGTGCGAGGGCGGCTATCACGGCAATCACGACTATTCGAATTTCTCGGTCGTGCCCAGCCAGCTGTCGAACTATCCGGCGGGGCGGGCCGATACCTCCGGCATTCCTGCGGGCCTAGCCGACTCGGTGCTGATCGCACCCTATAACGATCTCGAGGCGCTTCGCCGAATAGTCGAGGCCAACCGCGACGACCTGGCCGCGGTGATCGTCGAGCCGGTACAGCGCATTATTTTCCCCAAGCCCGGCTATCTGGAAGGCTTGCGCGACCTGTGCGACGAGTTCGGCGTGCTTCTGATCTTCGACGAGGTGGTGACCGGTTTCCGTCTCGCCTGGGGCGGCGCGCAGGAATATTTCGGCGTCAGACCGGACCTTGCCAGCTATGGCAAGATCATCGGCGGCGGCGGGCCGGTTGGTTGCGTCGCCGGCAAGGACTCGATCATGGAGCAGTGCAATCCGGTCAATCGGGGCCAGCAGAACTACGCCTACATCAACGGCACGCTGCACGGCAACCCGATCGGTTGCGCGGCCGGGCTGGCGACGCTGGATGTGTTGCGCCAACCAGGATTCTACGAGGCATTGCACGCGCGCGCCGAGCAGGTCCAGACCGCCTGTCAGGAGGTGCTCGACCGGCACGACCTGCCGGCCCGGGTGATTGGCAAGCGATCGCTGTGGCAGATTGTGTTCATGAAAGACGACCCCGCCAGCTACGCCGATTTCATCACCGCGGACATGGCGCGTACGCGCGACCTCGACCATCATCAGATGCATGAAGGGATCTACGTGCTGCCCGGCGTGCGGCGCTTTGTTTCGGCGGTGCACACGGACCGTGATGTGGAAGATACGGTAAGTGCGCTGGATGCCGCCTGCCGGACGCTTACCGGCGGCGACGAGCGGGGCTGATGCCGCCGTCGCACGATCCTATCAAGGGCAACGCCGTCCTGTTTTCCGAAATGACTCCGCCCGATGGCGGGGAAGATACCTTCAATCAATGGTACGACGGACATCATACGCCGAACCATGTAAAGGGTGTGCCGGGGTTCCTGAGCGCGATGCGCTACAAGTCGACGTTCGGGCCGCATTATCTTGCGGTCTACGATCTTGATTCAGTCGATACGCTGCAAAGCGAAGAATACAAATCGCGCAAATTTACGCCGGACGACAAAACACGCGAGATTTTAAGCTCGGTATCCGGGTTCACCCGCTACATCGCCAATGAGGCTTTCTGCATGGCGCGTGATGGCGATGTCGCCGGGGCGCAAGACGCGGCCGTGATCTTCTGCGTGTTCTTCGCGGTTCCAATGGAACGGTGCGGCGCGTTTGATCAATGGTATGACAGCGAGCATATCCCGATGCTGCTCGACTGTCCCGACTGGCTGATGGCGCGCCGTTTCGACATCGTCGATTGGGACCCGGAGCCCTATACCCATCTGATCCTGCATTATCTGGCGGACGAGCAGGCGCTCCAGTCTGACGCTCTGGCCGCGGCACGGGCGACGGATGCGCGCAAGGCATTCGCCGCCGAGCCCTGGTTCATTCCACATTTCGTGACCTACCAGCGGCGCGGAGCGCGTTTTTTGAAATCATAGGCAAGGGGAGAAAATCATGACCAAGACCAACGAAGAGCTTTTCGATAAGGGACTTGGCATCCGGCGCGAGGTGCTCGGCGCCAAATACGTCGATCCAAATATGGAACGCGCCAAGACCGACGATTTCACCGGCACTATCCAGGACATGGTCACCGAATATTGCTGGGGTTATGGCTGGGGACGCGACGGTCTGGACAAGCGCACCCGTTCGATGCTGACGCTCACGCTGCTGACCGTGCTTGGCAAGATGACCGAACTCAAGGCGCACACGCGGGGTGCGCTGCATAACGGGGTCACGGTCGACGAGATCAAGGAAGTGCTGCTGCACGCCACCATCTATGCCGGTATCCCGGCCGGCGTCGATGCCTTCCGCAATGCCAAGGAAGCGATCGAGGCTTATGAGAAGGACCAGGACTAGGGGATTATCCGCTTACGCGGAATCGCACTGGTCCGCGCCCCCACCCGGCCACCCACGGGATCGTACGATTGGGGTGGCCGGGTGGGGGCGCGGGCCGGTGCGCGCTAATCAGATAAGGCGTTTATTTGATCAGCAGTCCCTGGCCGGTCGGCAGTTCGAGCACGCTGACGCCGCGCCCGGCGAGCCATTTGTCCTCCGCCAGCTTCTGATTGCGATAGTGAAGCCAGCCGTAATCGTCGAGCACGATCGAGCCGCCCGGCACGACGCGGTCGTAGAAGAATTCGAGCGCACCTAGTTCGGCGGCCACATCGTTCAGGTCGAGATGCAGATGGGCGACCGTCTCCGGCGCGTGTTCAGCCAGGATTCCGGGGACTTCCCCCTTGATGACCCGGACGTTGTCCAGGTCGGAGAACCGCTCCCGGACGAATTCGTAAAGTCCCGTCCCGTGGTCGGGCAGGCTATGATGCGCCATGTCGCCTTCGTGCTCGAACAGGTCGTAGAGCCACATTTCCTTGTCGCTCCGCCCGAAATCGAGATAGTCGCAGAGAATTCGCGCCGTGGTGCCGCGATAACACGCGCACTCGACGATGTCGCCCGGAAGCGTCAGCGCCCGCTTTGCAAAATGGCCATTGACCGCGATACGCCATAAGGCGGCCTGTTCCTCAGCCTGTTTGGCATGCTTGTTGTACGCTTTCATCAGCGGGGCGTCTTCGAGAAAGCTGAGGTTGCGGTTGAAGGCGAGCAGGTTGTCGCCAGTGAAGATACCCTTCTGAATTTTGAACTGGGATATCACGCCCTGAACGAGGCGGCGGAACTCATCATAATCCTTCACACCGTAGAAAATGGCATTCAGGTGGTTGAGCATTGATGGACTCCGGGTGGGTTGTCACTGTGAAGAAATGCTATTGGGTATTTTGGTTAAGGACTCGTTAAAAATTACTGGAATGACCACATGTCGTTCCCTGGTTGGAGCCAGTTTCCTAAGAATATCAAGGGGAAGACGGCATGAAGAAAGGGATTGTCTAAAAAACAGAATAATTAAAGCAAGTAATGAAAGCGATAATCCGAATGTTTTGTTGATGTTTGGAGTAATCTATTGGCAAGCGCTGGGAGGCGCAAAAAACAGTTTTTGATTTCGGAGGATCGGGATGGCTCTGAACATGATTTCCAATCATTCGGCGAACGTTGGGCACCGCAATGTGAGCCAGACCAACGCCAAGCTTTCTCTGGCCCTGGCCAGGCTGTCCGCGGGACAGCGCGTTCTGTCGGCCAAGGATGACGCGGCGTCGCTGGCTATCGGATCACGGCTTGCCGCCGAAACGAGTGGGCTGCGTCAGGCCGGGGTCAATGCCGGGCAGGGGGCCAGCCTGCTGCAGGTCGCGGACGGCGCCTACTCCCAGATCAGCGATATCATGACGCGGATGAAGACGCTTGCCGTGCAGGCGAGTTCGGGTCAGATCGGCGCGTCCGATCGCCAGGCTATCAATACGGAATTTCAGGCGCTGGCATCCGAGGTCGACCGAATTGCGGCGGACACTGACTTCGCGGGTACGAATTTACTCGATGGCTCGGTGACGAACCTCAGCTTCAAGGTCGGGACTGGCACCAGCCCGGGCGCTGACGACATTTCCGTGGCCTTCGATGCCGGCTCGACGACGGCGCTGGGCATCAACGGGGCGGATATCAGTTCGGTGGCGAGCGCGAATGCCGCGATCAACTCGCTCGGGGCCGCGATCGACAGCGTGCAGACTTTCCGCGCCAATATTGGGGCCAGCTCGAACCGGCTGGGGTATGCCGCCAGCAATATCGCAACGGCGGTGGAAAATGCCGAAGCGGCGCGCAGCGGCCTGCTCGATCTCGACATGGCGCAGGGTGTCAGTGACCTGGCCAATCGCCAAACGGCGATGCAGACCGGGCTCTATTCCTTAACTCAGGCCAACCAGAAATCCAGCTTCATGCTGCGTCTTATGGCCTAGGGTTTTACCGCAACGGCTTTATCCCGCCGCCCGGGGTCTTGATTTCGATCTTGGCCATGGCGCGCAGTTCGGCCATCAGCTTGTCATAGGCTTCTTCGGTCATCTTCTGCTGTATCTTGGCGCGGGCTTGCTCGAAATTCTCCTGCCCGGCGACGCGGCGTCCTTCGACCTTGATAACGTGCCATCCGAACTGGGTCTTGACCGGCTTCCGGGTGAATTCGCCGGGCTTGAGCGCGAAGGCCGCGGCGGAAAATGCCGGCACCATCTGGCCCTTTCCGAAAAATCCTAGATCGCCGCCGCTGCGGGCCGATGGGCCGGTCGATTTCTGGCTTGCCAGCTTGGCGAAATCGGCGCCTTTCTGCAATTCAGCGACCACGGCCAAGGCCGTGGCCTCGGTCTTGAGCAGGATGTGCCGGGCGTGGACCTGCTCGCGCTTGGGCTGCAGCGCGATCGATTTCCGATAGGCTTCGCGCACGCTGTCTTCGTTCACCATTTTGCTGAGTCGCTGGTCGATATAAAGCTGGTTGAGGAAGCCTTCCTGGAGCATGGCGATTTGCTGGCGCACCGCCGGCTGGCTGGCCATGCCCGACGCACGGGCGGCCGCCGCCGCCAGCTTCTGGTCGATCAGCCGTTCGATGAGCTGGGGCATGATGGTTTCCAACTCGATCTGCCGATATTGCGCCGGCAGGCTGGCGTGATAGGCCTGAAGATCGCCGTGCGTGATGGGCTGGCCATTGACGGTTGCCATCACCACGCCGGCGGCGGGCGCCTGTGGGGTCTGGGCGACTGTGGCGTGTGACGCCATCAGCATCATGGCGATGGCGGCACCGGTTACGAGGGGGTGCTTCATGGAGGACTCCCGGAAAGGCTGTGGATTTTGCGCAGAGTTTCGCAGAGTTCGCGGCGGAATCAAATATTCCTTTAGGCGGCCTGGAGCCTTTTCCGCCAGAGATATTCTCGCCCGACGATCGCCGAGGCGATCAGGGCGCCGGCAATTTCGACATAGTTGGCGGCGGGAAAGGCTTCGGCCGGTATCAGCAAGGCCAGTCCCGACGCCATGAACATCACGCGCATCAACAGCCCAAGCGGCCGGACGCAATAGCCTTGAATGCCGCAGGTCGTTACCCATACGCCGATCACCGCAGTGACGAAGGCCATGAGGATTTGCATTGGTTCTCCCTGCATAATCAGGCTGGGTGACAGGACGAACATCACCGGTACCACCAGCGCCGTCCAGCCCAGCCTGACGGCGGTGACCGCGGTCGCCATTGGGTTGGCGCCGGCCAGGTTTGCCGCGACGAAGGCAGCGATCGCCACCGGCGGCGTGATCAGCGAGACGATGCCGAAATAGAAGACATACATGTGGGCGGCCAGCGGATTGATGCCCAGCTTGATCAGGGGTGGGGCCGCGATGATCGAGACCAGCAGGTAGATCGCCGTGGTCGGCATCCCCATGCCAAGGACGATGCAGATCACCGCCGTGATGGCCAGCAGCAGGGCCAGGTTGCCTTCTCCGATGGTCACCAGGGCCTGGGTCAGCGCCTCGCCCAGCCCGGTGGCGCCCAGGATGCCAATAATCAGACCGGCCATCGCGCCGATAATCACGATTTCGCCGCCGCCGCGCAATCCGGTATCGCGAACCGCGGTGATGATTTGCGGGACGGTGATGCGGGTGCCCTTATAGCCGAACACCCAGTTGACAATGACGACGGTCCCACCGGACCAGAGCGCCGCGGTCTCCGGCGCCCGGTTCATGCCGAACAGGGCATAGATCAGCACCGCGAAAGGTAGGATGAAGAACCAGCCCTCCTTCATGGTTTGCAGAAGGGGCGGGATCAGATGCTCGGGAACCCGTTGGATGTTTTTCTTGGCGGCTTCCAGATCGGCATAGACGAAGACCGCGACGTAATAAAGCAATGCCGGGATGATCGCCGCCAGCACGACCTCGGTGTAGCTGATCTCCAGGAGTTCCGCCATCAGGAACGCGGCCGCGCCCATGATCGGCGGCATGATCTGGCCGCCGGTCGAGGCAACGGCCTCGAAGGCGCCGGCGGTTTTCGAGTCGTAGCCGCCGCGCTTCATCAGCGGAATGGTGATCAGGCCGGTCGAGGCGACATTGGAGACGGCGGTGCCCGAAATGGCGCCGAACAGGCCGGACGCGATCACCGCGATCTTGGCGGAGCCGCCGCGGCTGCGCCCGATCATGGCGGTCGCAATATTGGTGAACCATTCCGACGCGCCGCCCTTCATCAGAAGCTGGCCAAAGAACACGAAGGGCAGGACGACGATGACCACGATGGTCAGCGGCAGGCCGAGAACGGCGACGCTGTCGGCAACGATGCGCGCCGTGAAGATTACGTATGTGGCCTCGGTCGCCTGAAAGATGCCGGGGATATTATGGCCCCATGCGGTATAGGCGAGAAAGAACAGTATGATTCCGGTCAGGCTCCATCCCGCCGTCCGGCGGATGGCTTCGACGATCAGGGGAATGAGGATTGTTCCGATCGTGGCGGCTTCCGGGCGCCGTTCGAACAGTTCATCCTGCAGGATCGGAAAGCGGAGCGCGAGATAGGCGCCCGCGGCGAGGCCAAGGGCGGCGCAAATCACATCGTAGAACGGCACGCTCGTCTTCGTGGCCCCGTTCTTAAAAGGCGACTTGATAAAAACGATGGCCAGCCCGAGCCCGAGCGCCAGCGCCATCCCCTGTTCGGTGAATATTTCCCACCCCATCTCGAGATGAATTTCCGACGCGAAGAAAATCGGAATGAGCGCGAGAAAACCGCCCAGCCACTGGATGGCGATGCTCCAGAAGCCGGTCAGGGTCAAGTTGGTATCGCCCTCGCTGTGGGCGGCAGCGATGTTTTTTTCTTCGGTAGCCATTTGTCGGAATGTGATCTCAGGTCAAATTATCAAACGAGGATCGGCCCGCACTGCTGGCTGCGGTGCGGGCCGTAAATCCCAGCTATTCTGAACGCGCCTAGCGCTTCCAGAGGCCCTTTTCCTTGTAGAACTTCACCGCGCCGGGATGATAGGCGAGGCCTTGGTCCTTGGACATGCGTTTTGCATTGAAGCTGCGCCACACGCCACTAATTTCGTGCAGATCCTTGACGCTGTCATGCATCGCCTTGGTGACTTTATAGACGGCATCGACCGACACATTCTTGTGCGTGAACAACGTGAAGTCGTACCCGAACAGAACCGCCGGCTCGCGGATGGCGACATAAGCCTTACGCTTGCCGACCTTTTCATAGGCACCGCCCTTCAGATCCTTGACCGCGGCCGCGGCGTTGGCGCCGGTGGTGTTGAAGCTGATATAGCGCACGCCACTTGGAATCTTGGCGTTCATGTCCTTGTTGGGGCCACCGCCGACACCGGCCATCGCCACGTCGACCTTGCCCTGCTTGAACATGTTCCAGTGCTGGCGAAGACCGACCGCGGGGATGCTCTTGACGTCGCCCCAGGACATGCCGGCATTGGCCAGGAAGGCGCTGAAGTAAGTCTTGAACAGCGGTGCGCCCTTGAAGCCCGAGGCCCAGCGCTTGCCGCGGAGATCCTCGATCGTGCGGATCGGCGAATCGGTCCGGACCAGCAGGCCGGTGCGAAAGCGCATCAAGGTCGAGACGAGCTGAAGGTTGTTGTATTTCCGTTTGGACAGCTCGCGGCCTTCCTTGGCCATCGTATATTGAACGATATTAGAGAGCCCGAACTCGAGTTCACCGGCATCGACGACCGGAATGTATTTTTGCGTGCCGCCCATGATCTGACGCCGCATCTTGAGAATGGATTTCGCGGAAACCAGCTTCGAAATGGCGACGGTCATCGCCGCCACCATGGAACCCTTGGTGCTGCCGATGCCAACTGTCTGTGCCTGGGCTGCGCCCGCGGTCAGAACAACGGCAAGCCCTGCTGCTACTGGTGTTATCAATTTCATAATCGTCTCCTGTTGTATCGATTCATTTAATTTTTAAACGCGATGGACTTGGACAGTCGATCCATCCCAACGCAACGGCAATCGATTGCGCTTACTTGAGCAAAATTGCGGGGGATAAGCAACACCCTTAGTTTTGGCCCATAAACCTTTCTCCGAGGGCGTCGAACTCAAGATACCCGGCCCGAAACCACGGCTCCTCGGACAGCTTCTTGTACAATTCCGTAGTCCGCGCGGCCTCGCGCTCCGGAGAGTCGAAAGCGGACATGTCGGCCAGGTAGTGCAGCGACAGGTGGGTCCAGGGCTGCGGTTCACCCTCATAGATGTCGAACCGCCGAACCCTGAGCCAGTCCTTGCATTTGAGCAGCATGGGGACGTGCTCTTCGTTGTACCAACGGTTGAATTCATCCACCCGGTCGTCGGGGACGCTGAAGAACACGGTGTAGAGGATTGGGGCGTCGAGTGAGTCTTCGTCGCTGATGTCATCGCGCCGCTGATCGCTGATTTCGTTGCCCAGATAGCGCGAGGAATCGAGCATGTTGCCCAGCATCCACGCGGTGCGCGCATTGGGCTGGGACTTGACCTTTTTGTATTCAGCGCTTTCCAGCACGTCGGTGCCGGTAATTTCGTATACCGTCAGATAGTTTGGCCGTTCATGGTCGCGATAGCGTTGGGCGCTGATGAACCCGGGAACTTCCATCCTGATCGGGATTTGGTGGTCATCGTACCATTCGTTGAATTCGTCTTCCCAATCCATGTCCGGGGATAATCCCGATAACAACACGGTACCGCCTTTCAAGATCTGTCTCCTTCCTGTTTAGGTCTGACAAACGTTGTATTTGCATCGTCAGGATGTTTGTAATTTCGAAGTCTGCCTTATTTCGCGCGTACCTGAAAGGGGGAGCGTGAAGCGACTAGTTGCGGACATTGAACCGTTGGACGCGCTTGACCGGTGCCGGGAATGTTTTTATTAATGTACGTCGCGTCCACTACATGGACGTTCAAATTTCAAGGTGCTTTTATTGAGCGCGAACGGGGTAAAACATATCCGGGCGGTTGAGCGCGCGATCGATGTGCTGGGGTGTCTTTCCCAAGCCGATGCGCCGCTTGGCGTGACCGACCTGGAACGCGCGCTCTCGCTCAGCCGCCCTACGCTGTATCGTCTGCTTGCCACGCTGGAAGGCAAGGGGATGGTTCGGTCGTTCGGGGAGCCGAGGCGTTTCGCGCTGGACTATCCGGTGGTGGAACTGGCGGGTCGCTGGTTGGCGCGCAACGATGTTGTGCCCGCCGCGCAACCCTACCTGGACCGGCTTTGGCGGGCGACCGATGAAACGGTTGCCATGTTCATCGCCGCTGATCCCACCACCAAAATCTGTGTCCAGGAACTGCAAAGCCGCCAGGCGCTGGTTTTCACGCGGGGCATCGGGTTTTCCGAACCGGTGACGGTGGGATCGTCGGGCAGCGCGATCCTTGCCTTCATGCCGCCGACCGAGATCGAGAGCGTACTCGACGGGTTGCCGGACGACACAGCGCGCGCGGCCAAGCGCCGCGAGCTTGCCACAGTCCGGGCCAACGGCTATGGCGCGACCACGGGGACGATCATTGCCGGGGCGGTGGCGTTGGCCGCCCCGGTGTTCGACCGGCTGGGCCGGGTACGCGCCTCGGTGTCGGTATTCGGGCCCGAAGCCCGTCTCCGGGATGCGCATCGGAATGATTGTATCCGGCAATTGCTGGCAACCGCCGCCGATATCTCGGCGGCCATCGGCTATCGTGGCGACGCCGCGGCCGAATAGGATCGGACAAGGAAAGAGACGATGGATAGTGGAATTCTCGAAACCGGGTTCGGGCAGTTGGTGGATGATCGGCCGGATGACGCGACTTTTCGCGTGTCGCGTTCGGTCTATACCGATCCCGCCATCTTCGAAGCCGAGATGCGGCGCATTTTCGAGCGCGGCTGGGTCTATCTGTGTCACGAAAGTCAGGTGCCCGATCCAGGCTGCTATTTCGCCGCCGATATTGGACGCCAGCCGGTTATGGTCGTGCGCCAGAAGGATGGCTCGCTCAAAGGTTTCATCAATGCCTGCGCCCATCGCGGCGCGCTGTTGACGACGTTCAAGCAAGGCAAGGTCAGCGTCTTCACCTGTCGCTTTCATGGCTGGTCGTTTGGTTGCGACGGCGGTTGCCTTCGGATCAAGAACGAAGAGCAGGCCTTTCCCGCCGAAGGTTTCGAGCGTTCGCAGTTCGATCTCACCCCGGTGACCAAGGTGGAGTCCTATCGCGGCTTCGTGTTCGGCAGCCTGACCGAGGATGTGCCGCCGATCGCCGATTATCTCGGCGCGGCCACGACCTGGATCGATCTGATCGTCGAGCAGTCACCCGACGGGCTTGAGGTGGTGCCGGGATCGTCGACCTATGTCATTCGCGGCAACTGGAAGATGCAGCTTGAGAACGCAGTCGACGGGCATCATGTCTCCACCGTCCACCGGGTGTTTGCTTCGACCGTCAGCCAGCGCCACGACCGTGACGGCTCCAGCGGGCTGGCCAAGACCGAGGGCGGGCGCATCACCGGCATCGTGCCGTCCGGCTGCTACGATCTCGGCCATGGCCACATGTCGATCTGGGCGACCCACACCACGCCCGAGGTGCGCCCGGTCTGGCAGCAGAAAGAACGTCTGGAACGCGAGCTGCCGCCGGAACATGTGCGCTGGATCCTGGAGCGCGGGCGCAATCTCAGCGTCTTCCCCAACGTCATGATCATGGACAACCCCTCGACCCAGATACGGGTGATGAAGCCGGTCGCGGTCGATCGCGCCGAGGTGACGGTCTATTGCATCGCCCCTGTCGGCGAGCCGACCGAGTCGCGCGCCGCCCGGCTGCGCAAGTTCGAGGATTTCTATCTGACCGCCGGCATGGCGACATCGGACGACATGGCGGCGCTGGAGGACACCCAGGCGGGGAGTTGGGGAACCGCTGCGCCGTGGAACGATTTCAGCCGCGGCATGGACAAGATGACCACGGGCGCGGACGCGGACGCGGCCGCCCTTGGCTTCGAGCCGGTAACGAGCACCCAGAGCTGGGAGGACGAGACGCTCTTTCACGGGTTCTACCGCCGCTGGCGCGACATGATGACCGCTTCCGAATAGCAGGATTTGATAGCGATGAAGATCGACGATGCGCTGAAGCGCGAGGTGGCGGAGCTGATCTACCGCGAGGCCACCCTGCTCGACCGCCACAAGTGGGACGACTGGATCGACCTTTATACCGAGGACGCGGTCTATTGGGTGCCGTCCTGGGCGAACGAGGAGGAAACCACCACCGAGCCCGAGACCCAGCTCAATCTGATTTATCTGCGCAACCGGGGTGGGCTGGAGGATCGCGTGTTCCGGATCGAAAGCCGCGATTCCTATGCCTCGGTGCCGCTCGACCGCACGGTCCATGTCGTTGGCAACGTGCTGGTGGAAGATATCGACGGAGACGAGATCATCGCCTTCGCCAATTGCCTGGTCCATTCCTACGGCAAGCGCGGTGGCCAGACGCGGGCCAGCCTGTACGATTTCCGGCTGCGGCGCGCCAACGGCGATCTGCGGATAGCGCGCAAGAAGATCACCTTCATCGATGATCGGCTCGAGGGCGCGGTCGATATTCATCACCTTTGAGGCGGAGGCGATAAATGCTGGCTGTCTGTAAGGTCGCGCCGGGCGAGGGCGGAATTGAAGTCTGCGAGCGCGAGCCGACCGATCCCGGACCGGGCGAAATTCGGATCAAGGTAGCCGCCGCCGGTATTTGTGGCACCGACATGCAGATCTATTACTGGGCGCCGCGCATGCGCCGCCGCATGGTGCTGCCGCGCACGCTGGGCCATGAGGCCAGCGGCGTCGTCGATGCCGTCGGACCCGACGTGCGGAACTGCAAGATCGGCGATCACGTCAGCCTGGAAAGCCATATCTTCTGCGGCACCTGCCGGCCATGCCGGCTTGGCGACGCGCATCTGTGCGAGAACACCACCTATCCCGGCATCAGCATCGACGGCGCATTCGCGGAATTCGTTACGGTTCCGGCACAAATCGCCTGGGTGAACCCGCCCGATCTTTCGTTCGAGATCGCCGCCATGATGGAACCGTTCGGTATCGCCGTGCATACCACGCTGGCCGGGGGTGGCGTTGCAGGCCGCACGGTGCTGGTGAATGGCTGCGGGCCGATCGGGTTGATGAACGTCGCGACTGCGCGCGCGCTCGGCGCGGTACGCATTATCGCCTGTGATCTCAACCCCTTGCGGCTTGAGATGGCGCGCAAGATGGGCGCTGACCGGGCGGTGAATGCGGGCGATGAGGATCTGGGCGCGATTGTCGCCGACATGACGGGCGGGTCGGGCGTCGATGTCGCGATTGAATATTCCGGATCCGAAACAGGTTTCAACGCAGCCTTCGATGCGCTCGCCAAGGGTGGCGATTTCCGTCTGGTCGGCGCGCCGCCCAAGCCGATCGAGGTTGATTTCACCCGCTGGCTGCTGAAATGCCCGTCGATGCAGAACATTCATGGAAGGCGCATCTGGGACAGCTGGCAGCACGCGGCCGACCTGCTGGCGGTGGGTGCGGTAGACCTTGCACCGATCATGAGTCATACCCTCAAGCTGGCCGACGGGCCGCGTGGGTTCGAACTGATCCGCGAGGGCAAGGCGGTCAAGCCGTTGCTCATTCCTTGAGCATGGAAAAATCGTTTGGGGTGAAATGAGCAAGCACAACGTCACAATTGTGTTCGAGGATGGCCGCTCGATAAAAATTCAGGCCGACGAGGCGGATACCATCTATCTCGCCTGCTTGAAGAACAAGATTCGCATCCTGACCGAATGTCTGGAAGGCACCTGCGCGACCTGCAAGGGGTTGTGTGTCGAGGGTGAATATTGGCTCGATGAATACGTCAAGGGCGCCTTGTCGGATGAGGAAGCCGCCCGGCGCGAGGTGCTGACCTGTCAG
>JAZFSB010000031.1:0-2782 GCA_036445935.1 Alphaproteobacteria bacterium
CCGCTGGCCCAGAAGAATATGAACAGCCCGGCGGCCGCGATGGCCACGGCGGGACTCATGTCCAGGCGCTCTGTCGGTGGGAAGTTCGCATCAGGGGATATCCATTGGCGGGCGAGTTTATCCGCCCCCATCCCCGGCGCAACCCCATGGCGCTTTCGCGGAGACGATTCGCTTCCTATATAACAGTCAGATGAGAATTCGCATCGGACTTGCCGTGCTGACGGCCAGCGCCGTCCTTTGGAGCGCGGCCTGGCTGCTGATCGCGCAGCGGTTGGAGAGCGGCATTGCGGGCTGGATCGGCGACCGCCGGGCCGAGGGCTGGCAGGTTGCCCACGGGCCGGTCGAGGTCACTGGTTTTCCACATCGCTGGCGGACACGCATTGATAGGCCAGGCCTGGCCCGCCCGCGCGGCGCCGATGCCGGATTTTCCTGGGTCGGTCCGTGGATCGAGCTCGGCTGGGCGCCCTGGGTGCCCCGTATCGTGACGTTTCGGACAGCGGGGGCGCACGGTCTTGGTTTCGAGGGCGGCACCGGGGAGCGAGGGCGGCTCACCGCCCGCGATATCACCGGGCGGATCGGCATCGGCGACGAAGGCGCCATCGCCCAAATCGATATCGGCGGCGACACCATCACCCTCATCCCGCCCGGCGCCCCACAAGGCGGCGAGCCGATCCGCGTCAATCGCGCCAACCTGCACATCAATCTCAGCCCGTCCGCGAAGGTATCGCCCGGCACGCCACCGCCTTGGGTGGCGCTGGACGCCGACATTCTGGGCCTTACCTTGCCGCCACGCACAAGCACGCCGCTGGGCCGCACCGTCGGGCGGATCGCCGGACAGGCGACAGTAATGGGAGCCATCTCGGCCGGCCGGCCGGCCGACGTGCTGGCCGCTTGGCGCGATCAGGGCGGGGTGGTCGAAATCTCGCGCTTTACGCTCGGCTGGAGCGCGATGACGGCAAGCGGCGCGGGCACGCTGGCGCTTGATGCCGGGTTGCAGCCGATCTGCGCCCTGACGGCGAATATCACAGGCTATGGGGAAACCATCGACCGGCTCAGCGAGGCCGGCAAGATTACCCTGGGTCAACGGCTTGTCGCCAGGCTCGCGCTCGGCGCGCTGGCGCGCACGCCGGAAGGTGGTAGCCGGCCGGAAGTCGAGGCCGCCGTCAGTATTCAGAACCGCATGCTCACCATCGGCCCCGTCCCGCTGCTGCGCCTGAGACGCATCCGCTGGCGGTAGAATTTATTCGTCATCCCCGGACGTATCGCCGGGCGGCTTGGGCGGAATGTGCTGGCCGGCCTCCACGACGCTGCGCCTTATCTCGCGGGTACGGCGGAACAGGGTTTCCAGCGCGTCGCCGTCGCCGTCGCGGATGGCGCGCTGCAAACTCGACAGATCCTCGGTCAACCTGCCCATCATCTCGAGCACCGCATCGCGGTTGGCCAGAAAAATATCGCGCCACATGACCGGATCCGAGGCGGCGATGCGGGTGAAATCGCGAAAGCCGCTGGCGGCGAACTTGATGACTTCGGATTTGAGCCGGTCCTCAAGATCGGTCGCGGTGCCGACGATGGTGTAGGCGATCAAATGCGGCACGTGAGACGTAATCGCCAGCACCTGGTCATGATGGTCCGCGTCCATGCGATCAATCAGGCTGCCGGCATGACGCCACAACTCGGCCACCTTCTCGACGGCCGCCTCGTCGGTGCCGGGCGGCGGCGTCAGGATGGTCCAGCGCCCTTCGAACAGCGTGTCGAAGCCCGCATCGGGGCCGGAATTCTCGGTACCGGCAACCGGATGGCCGGGGACCAGATACACGCCGGCCGGCAAATGGGGGCTAAGCGTGTCGATCACCACGCGCTTGACCGACCCGACATCGGAAACTATGCAGCCGGGCTTGAGTACCGGGCCGATGGCTTCCGCCACCGCGCCATAGGCGCCGACCGGCGTACAGATCACCACCAGATCGGCATCGGCGGCGGCGATCGCGGGGTCATCGGTGACGCTGTCGGCAATGCCGAGCTTCATCACCGCCGCGCGCGTCGCCTCCGAGCGTGCGCAGGCGGCCAAGTGGCCGGCAAGCCCGTCGCGCCGGATCACCCGCGCCAACGACGAGCCGATCAGCCCAATGCCGATCAGCGCGACGCGTACAAACATATGAGGAGACGCCATCACGCACCCGCCATGAAGTCGGCCGCCGCATCCACCACGGCGCGCACCTCATCCTCGCGGCCGATGGAGATGCGGAGACATTGCGGCAACCCATAGCCACCGGTTTCGCGCGGAATGATGCCTCGGGCGCCAAAGAAATCCATCGCCGCGGCGGCGTTGTGCGCCGGATCGTCGGGAAACCGCACCAAAATGAAGTTGGCCGCGCTGGGAAGGACGACAAGCCCCAGCGCACCGATGCGCTCTGACAGCCAGGGCAACCAGACCTCGTTGTGATCGCGGGACGCAGCCACATGACCGGTATCTTCCATAGCCGCCGCGCCGGCGGCCTGGGCGGCAGAGCTCAGGTTGAACGGGCTGCGCAGGCGTTCCAGCACATTGGCGATGGCGGGCGGACAATAGGCCCAGCCGATACGCAGCGCCGCCAGTCCATGGATTTTCGAAAACGTCCGCGTCATCACCGTATTGTCGCCGGCATCGACCAGCTCGATCCCCGGCGTATAGTCGTTCCGCGTAACATATTCGGCATAGGCCGCATCTATCACCAGCACGATGTCATCGCGCAAACCCGCGCGCAGCCGCGCCAACTCCTCAGCCGGGATATAGGACCCTGTC
>JAZFSB010000032.1:0-4915 GCA_036445935.1 Alphaproteobacteria bacterium
TAGCCGTCAAGCCGCTTGAACCGGGCCAGCACGTCGCAGGCAAGCGTCGTGTAGGCGTGACCAATATGCGGCACGTCATTGACGTAATAGATCGGCGTGGTCAGGTAATAGTTCTTATCGGTGGACATGTTACGCTCAGAAGTTCGGGCAGAGTCTAACTGCTCATGACGCGCTGCAGCGCATGAAACATGGTCAGGACGCTCTGCTTGCGGTCGAGATTCAGCCTGTCCGTCCGGTCCGACAGGCGGGTGATCTTCTCCCACACCTCCATCCAGCGATCAAGCCCGGCGGCGCCCAGCAGCCGGGCCTGGAATCCTTCTTCCTCGGGCACCACCGGGGCCGCATCCTGGCCATTGGCGCCGGCCCGGATCATGCGGGCGATCCACCAGCCCATAAGCTCGCTGACGATACGGAAGCTTCCTTCCTGCCCCGACCGGGCCAGCCGGTCGCCGAAACCGTGCAATTCCGTCCCATCGATCTTGGGCAGCGATGCGAACAGCCCGATCATTTCGCGATAAAGATCAAGCCCGCCCTCGTCGGCCAGCGCCAGCGCCCGACCCGGACTGCCTTCGGCCAGCCGGGCCAGCCCAAGCCGGTCCTCGTCGGTGAGATCGGGCCTATGATGGGTAAGAATGGCGTGCACCGTCTCTTCGTCCAGCGGTCGCAGGTTCAGCCGGCTGCACCGTGAGCGGATGGTCGCCAGCAGCCGTCCAGGCGCGTGGCTGACCAGCAGCAGGATCACCCGGCTCGGCGGTTCCTCGAGAAACTTGAGCAGTGCGTTGGCCGCGGTTGGGTTCAGCTCATCGGCGCTGTCGACCACCACGGCCCGCCAGCCGCCCTCGGCCGCGGTCAGGCGCAGAAATGAGCCAGCGGCATGGACTTCTGAAACTGTGATCTCGGTCCGCATGCGGTCATTGTCGGGATTGATGCCACGCTGAACCGTCAGCAGATCCGCATGGCCGCCCGCGGCGGTGCGGCGGAACACAGGATGATCGGGCGGGACATAGAGACTCTGGGGCGGGGGTAGCGGTTCAGGCTCGCCAAACAGGCCAGGCCCGGTATCGGCCCCACCGGCGGCATCAGGATTGGCCAGCAGATAGCGCGCGGCGCGATAGGCGAAGGTCGCCTTGCCAATGCCGCGCGGCCCGGTAATCAGCCAGGCATGCGGCAGACGGCCCGACTCGCGGACGCCGAGAAACTGCCGCTCGGCCCATTCATGGCCGATAAGCTCCGGGTTTTCGCGTGGCGTTGGAATTTTCAGGGATTCGTCCGACATGGCTTCAGCCCGCGTCGCCAAGTTCAGCGAATTTAGCCAGCGTCAGCCGGCCGATTTCGTCCGCTACCTGCTCGATGTTTCCGCTGGCATCAATCACGGCGCACCGTTCGGGCGCGCGCCGGGCGATGTCGAGAAACCCGTCGCGTAGGCGGTGGTGAAACGCGACATCCATGCGTTCGTAGCGGTCCTCGCCCGTGCCACGCGAGCCCGTGCGCGAAAGCCCTTCTTCCACCGGCAGGTCGAGGATCAGTGTCAGGTCGGGTTCGAAGTCGCCGACCGCGATCTGGTATAGCCGCTCTATCGCATCCCGGCCCAACCCGTGCCCGTAGCCTTGATAGGCCATGGTGGAATCGGCGAAGCGGTCGCTCAGCACCCAGATGCCCTTTTCCAGCGCGGGATAGACGGTTCGCACCAGATGATCCCGCCGGGCGGCGAAATGCAACAGCGCCTCGGTCATGCCATCCCAGCGGTCGGTATCGCCAGTCACCAAAAGCTCGCGAATTCGTTCGGCCCCAGCTGAGCCCCCGGGTTCACGGGTTTGCAGCACTTCACACCCCCAACCGCGCAAGCGATCCGTCAGATGCGCGATTTGGGTCGACTTGCCGGCGCCCTCGCCGCCCTCCAGTGTTATGAAGCGTCCGCGCGCCAAATCTAGGACGACCCGGCCGCGCCCCAGAGGAGATACTGCAAGGCGGCGCTGAGGCGCCCGAACATTCCGAGCTGGCTGACGGCCTGGCCGGCCAGCAACGGAACCTCAAGCGGAGGCCGACCGGGCTGGGTAACGATCAGCCGGCCGAGCGGCGCGCCCTTGGCGACCGGGGCGGGGATCGGCCCCCGGTAATTCAGTTTCACCACCATTCCCTGGCGCGCCTTGCGGCTCAGGGTCAGTTTCAGTGGGCCGCCGAGCACCAATGGTACACTCGCTGTCTCGCCCAGCCACACATCGGCGGCGACGACCTCTTCGTCCTTGCCATATAGCTGGTAGGTCTTGGTTTCGCGAAAAGCCCAGTCAAGCAGCCGGGCGGATTCGCTGGATCGCTGACGCATGCTGCCCAGCCCGTTGACCACCAGCAGCAGGCGGCGGCCGTCGCGTACCGCCGATGCCGCCAACCCGTAGCCCGAAGCTTCGGTATGGCCGGTTTTCAGCCCGTCGGCGCCGAATTTCTTGTAGAGCAGCGGATTGCGGTTACCCTGCTTGATTTTGCCATAGGTAAAACTCATTTCCGAAAACATCGCATAATGTTCCGGGAAGTCGCGGATCAGCCTGGCCGACAGGGTGGCGATGTCGCGCGCGGACATTTCGTGGCCCTCGGCCGGCCAGCCGGTTGCGTTCTTGAAGCTGCTGTTGGTCAGCCCGATCTCGCGCGCCTTCGCCGTCATTTTCAGGGCGAAGGCCTCTTCCGATCCGGCCAGCCCTTCGGCAACCACGATGCAGGCATCGTTGCCCGACTGCACGATGATGCCGCGCAGCAAATCGCGCACTGATACTCGAGTGTTGACCATGACGAACATCTTGGAGCCGCCCTTGCGCCAAGCCTTGCGGCTGACGAGGAACTTGTCGTCGAGACTGAGCCGGCCCGCCTTGAGGCTGTCGAAGACCATGTAAACGGTCATCAGCTTGCTCATCGAAGCCGGCGGCATGGGCACGTCAGCCGCCTTCTCGATCAGCACGGTGTTGGTATCCATGTCCATCAGAAAAGCGTGCCGGGCGGGCGTTTCGATGGTCTGGGCCAGTGCCCCCTGCGAAACGGCGCAGAGCAGCGCGAAAGCCGCCACCAGCGAGGTTCTGAAAAAATTTTCGGACATTGAAGGTTTCACGTTGGTGACCTCTTGAAGAGCTGGACCTTGCCCGCGGAATGCGCACAAAACATGACGGGCGTTTCAGTCGGCGACAAGCCGAGCCTGCGGATACCCGGCTTCGATCACGCTGTCCAGCATCCGGTCCCCCTCGGCGAGAGATTTCAGCGGCCCGATCCGCACCCGATAGAAGCGTTGCGCTCCGACGGTGGCCGGGACCACCTTTGTGTGCCCGGCAAAGGCAAGTTTCCAGCTCAGCCGGTCGGCGCGGATACGCTCTATGAAGGCGCCAACCTGAATGAACAGCCGGGGGTTGCCAGGGAGCGTGGTCGTTACAGTTTCTTCGGCGGGAAGAGCCAGCGTACGGGCCGGGGCGGCCACCGGTGCTTTCGTGGGTGGCGTTTTCTCTACGGCCGGGACGTTGTCAAACGAAAGGCTGGCCACCTTGACCGTGCCGGATGGTGACGCCGTGCCAGGGCTCACCTGGCGCCTCGCCGCCAGCGCCGCAAGCTGGCGGCTTTCATTGGCGAGGATTTCAACCCTAACCGGCGCGGTGCCTTGCCTCTGAAATCCCAGAAGCTGGGCCGCGCGGCGCGACAGATCGATAATGCGTCCACGCGCGAACGGACCGCGATCGTTGATCCTGATCTTGATTGTGCGCCCGTTGCGCAGGTTGGTAACGCGCACCCTGCTGGGCAGCGGCAGGGTGCGGTGTGCGCCGGTCAGCGCGTTCATGTCATAGACTTCGCCATTGGCGGTCTTCCGGCCGTGGAATTTGGCTCCGTACCAGGAGGCGACGCCGGTTTCGGCATAGTCGAAATTTTCCGATGGATAGTACCAGACGCCGGCGATCTGATATGGCTTGCCCACCTTGTATTCAGGGGCCGGCCGGACCGGTGTCTCGACAACCAACCGCTTGACCGCATGCATGGCAAGCTGTGTTTCGGCGCAGCCGGAAACCAGCAAGGCCAAAGCCGCAAAGCCGAGAATGATGTTTCTTTTATCCGCCACGAATTTTGTCCGAAAGCGCGCCGACCGTCAGCGCATAGAGATGGGCGCAGTTATACCCCATGATGGCGGCATAGTTGCGATAAACCAGAAAGGCCGGTCCAGCGGCGCCGCTCGGCAAGACCAATACGGCGCCAAGGTCGCGCGTCGGCAGATCGCCGCCATCGGCTTGGCGTACGCCAAGCGCCTGCCATTCGGCGAGTTTTTTGGATTGCGAGGTCCGCGCCCGGCAGCCCGGTGCGGCGCGGCGCGCCGGAGGCCCAAGTTTAGCGGCAAGCCCGGCCGGAAGCGTGACCGCCCTGCCCCAGGTGAGCCCGTCACGCCAGCCATGACGGGCCAGATAGTTGGCGATCGACGCCAGCACGTCGCCGGTATTGTTCCAAATGTCGCGCCGCCCATCGCCGTCGAAATCCTGGGCATAGGCGACGTAGCTCGACGGCATGAATTGCGGCTGCCCCATGGCGCCGGCCCAGGAACCCTTGAGATTTTTCAAATCGATATAGCCCCGATCGAGCATTTTCAGCGCGGCGAAAAGCTGGGCGCGAAAATATTTGGAGCGCCGCCGGTCAAAGGCCAGCGTGGCGACCGCCGGGATAAGCGGCATGTTCGCCGTGACCGCGCCAAAGCGCGTCTCTATGCCCCAGATCGCCAGAATAAATCGCGGTTGGACGCCATATCTTTTCGCCACCGCCTTGAGCAAATCCGCGTGCCGGCGCGCCATTTTTTGGCCGCGCTTGATGTTGCGGGTCGTCACAACGCGCTTCTGATAGATCGCCAGGGTGAGCTTGAATTCGGCCTGGTTGCGGTCGCGTTCGATGATCCGGCGAACCGGCT
>JAZFSB010000033.1:0-2342 GCA_036445935.1 Alphaproteobacteria bacterium
GGGCGGCGTCGAAGCCGATCTCGGCGGCGCCGTCGGCCCAGCGCACCGGCGCGCGGGGCGGGCTCTCAGACGGTAAGGTGGCGGCGTACATCTTCTTCCACCATGTCGGCTATCGCACCATCGACAACGACCTCGCCCCGGTCGAGCACGGCGAACAGGTCGGCCAGGTCGCGGGCGAATTCGAAATACTGCTCGACCAGCACGATCGCCATGTCGCCGCGCTTGGCGAGATAGGTAATCGCGTCTTCGATTTCCTTGACGGTATCCCGGGGGACGTTATCGGTCACCCCGGTACCTTCCTCGGCAAGGCGGCGGATAACGCGGCCGATATCCTTGATGATGGATGGCTGAATGCCCTCCGTCGGCTCATCCAGCAACAAAAGGCGGGGCCGCGTGACCAGCGCGCGGGCGATAGCGAGCTGCTGCTGCTGCCCGCCCGACAGGTCGCCGCCGCGCCGTCCCATCATTTCCGCCAGCACGGGAAACAGCTCGAAAATTTCGTCGGGAATGGTGCGACGGTCACGCGGGGCGGCGGCGAAGCCGGTTTTCAGGTTTTCCTCAACGGTCAGCAGCGGAAAGATTTCGCGCCCCTGCGGCACCAGGGCGATGCCGCGCGCGGCGCGCTCATAAGGCGCCATGCCGGCAAGGTCTACGCCTTCCCATTCGATCCGCCCGGCGCTGATCGCCTGATGGCCCATGATGGCGCTCATCAGGCTGGTCTTGCCGACGCCGTTGCGGCCCAGCACGCAGGTCACCTGACCGACCGGCGCCGACAGGGTGACTCCGCGCAGCGCCTGACTGGCGCCGTAATAGAGATCGACCCCCGTGACATTCAGCATAATTTACCGCCCCAGATACACATCGATGACCTGCTGATTGTTCTGCAATGTCTCGAGCGAGCCTTCGGCCAGGACGGAGCCTTCGTTGAGCACGGTTACGCGGGTGTTGAGCGAACGGATGAATTCCATATCGTGCTCCACCACGACCACCGAGCGGGTTGTGGTGATTTCGCGCAGCAGGTTGGCGGTCTGTTCGGTTTCGGCATCGGTCATGCCGGCGACCGGTTCATCGACCAGCAACAGGTCGGGATCCTGCATCAACAGCATGCCAATCTCGAGCCACTGCTTCTGGCCATGCGACAACGCGCCGGCGATGCGTACGCGATGGTCCGTGAGCGCGATGGTTTCAAGAACCGCGTCGATGCGGTCGCGATGCTCGCCGGCCAAGCGGAAGAACAACGACGCGCGCGCGCGGCGGTCGGCCTTGAGCGCCAGTTCCAGGTTCTCGAACACGGTATGGTTTTCAAACACAGACGGTTTCTGGAACTTGCGCCCGATGCCGAGATTGGCGATGGCGGTTTCGTCCAGCCGGGTCAGGTCGGTGATGCCGCGAAACAGCACCTGGCCCTGATCGGGGCGGGTCTTGCCGGTAATCACGTCCATCATGGTGGTCTTGCCGGCGCCGTTGGGGCCGATGATGGCGCGCATTTCACCGGGCTCGACATAGAAACTCAGCCCATTGAGCGCCTTGAAGCCGTCAAAGCTGACCGAGACCCCGTCGAGATAGAGGATCGGGGCGGTTGCGGGATCCATCTTGATTTCAGCCATCGGCGCCTCCGGTGGCTTGTCGGGGGGCTGTGCCGATCCGTCGCCGGAGGCCGGCCATGCTGGGCACGGTGCCGACGATCCCCTTGGGCAGCAGCAGCGTGACGGCGATGAACAGGCCACCCAGGATGAACAGCCAGGCTTCGGGCAGGGCGCCCGTGAAGTAGGTCTTGCCGTAATTCACCAGCACCGCGCCCAGCGCCGCGCCATAGAGCGACCCACGTCCGCCGATCGCGACCCAGATAACGATTTCGATCGAATTGGCGGGTGAGAACTCGCCGGGATTGATGATGCCGACCTGCGGCTCGTAAAGCGCCCCGGCGATTCCGGCCAGCATGGACGAGACGATGAACACGAACAGTTTGTAATATTCGACGCGATAGCCGAGGAAGCGGACGCGGTCTTCCGCATCGCGGATGCCGATTAGGATGCGGCCCAGCTTGGAGGCAACGATGAAGCGGCAAATCAGGTAGCCGGCGGCAAGCGTCAAGCCCGACGCCACGAACAGCCCGGCGCGCATGCCGTCCGTCCGGAGATCAAAGCCCAGCAGCTCCTTGAAGTCGGTCAGCCCGTTATTGCCGCCGAAGCCCATATCGTTGCGGAAGAAGGCCAGCAGCAGCGCATAGGTCATCGCCTGGCTGATGATCGAGAGATAGACCCCGGTCACCCGCGAGCGGAAGGCGAGCCAGCCGAAGACGAAGGCGAGCAGGTTACAAGCGTTGGGGTAGCCAATGACAC
>JAZFSB010000034.1:0-2769 GCA_036445935.1 Alphaproteobacteria bacterium
GAAAACACTAAAATCGGATTGGTTCAAAAGCGGCTATGTCGCCCCAATTATCCAGTTCGGGCTAAAGCGGGAATCCGACATGCCGAATGTCCCGCTTGCGTCCGAACTCGCCACGACCCCCGGGCAAAAAATCTTTGCGGAATTCATGGCGTCCACCAGCCTGATTGGTCGGGGATTCATGTTTCCGCCAAATATTTCAGGCGACAAGCTGAAAGCGTTCCGCGACGGGTTTGACAAAATGGTCGCCAGCGCCGGTTTGAGGGCGGACGCTAAAAAGCGTGGAGCGTTCCTCAGCCCGGTTCGCGGCGTCGATATGCAGGCCACGGTGAAAAAAGCCATGGCAGTCGATAGAAAACTGATCGAGCAGGCACGCAAAGCGATGTCCGTCAAGAACTAGCGGGTCGCCGGGCCCGCCGCACCGCGATCAATATGTTTTGATACATCCGTTCTGCGACAGCGTTGATAACCCGTCGTAGAAAGTGGGAGTTTGTCCCCAATCGGAGAGACCAATGCCCAAGACCCTGTTTGAGAAAATCTGGGATCGACATGTCGTAAGCGATCTTGGCGACGGATTTGCGCTGGTTTTCGTTGATCGCCACGTGATTCCGGAGATCGCGGCCGCGCAGGTTCATAGACTCAAGGCGCAGGGGCTCACCCTCAAATATCCCCAATATACTTTCGGGGTTTCCGACCACACGGTGCCGGCGCTGTGGGCGGCCCTGAAAAATCCGAACGACCGGCAAAACGACTACACCAAATCCATGAAGGCGGGGGCGGCGGAATTCGGCTTTCACCATTTTGATGTCGATACCCCGGATCAGGGGATCAGCCACATCGTTGCGGCCGAACAAGGTATTGCGCTGCCGGGAACGACCCTCGCCTGCGTCGACAGCCATGTCTGCACGGTCGGTGCGCTTGGCGGTATTTCATGGGCATTCGGCGCCAGTGAGATCTTTCATGTCCTCGCCACCCAGACCAGCGTGCTGCGCAAGCCACCGACGATGCGGCTCAACCTGGAAGGGGCGCCGAACGACTCGGTAACGCCCAAGGACATCATTCTCTATCTGATCGGCCAGATTGGCGCCGCGGGCGGCCTGGGCTATGCGGTGGAATTCGCCGGCGCCGTCATCCGCGACATGCCCATGGAAGGCCGCTTCACCGTGTGCAATATGGCGATCGAACTGGGTGCCGCCTTCGCGGTCATTCAGCCCGACGACACGACGATCGACTATCTCAAGGGACGCCGCTTCGCGCCCGCCGGCGCGCGGTGGGACGAGGCCGTAACCGATTGGCGCACGCTGAAATCCGATGACGACGTGCGGTTCGACCGCGAAATAACCGTCGATTTCACCAATGTCGGACCACAGGTCAGTTGGGGGATCAGCCCGCAAGACGTCATTTCTATCGATGACGTTGTGCCCGACCCGGCCGAAGAAACGGATTCACAGAAACGCTACGCCATGGAAGCCGGCCTTGATCATACCGGTCTTGTACCCGGCGCCAATATCGAGGGAACGCCGATAGATTGGGTTTTCATCGGGTCTTGCAACAACAACAGAATTTCCGATCTCCGGGCCGCGGCAAAAATCGTCGAGGGCCGCAAGGTGGCCGATAACGTGACAGGATGGGTCGTTCCGGGCTCTCTTCGAATTCGCGCCCAGGCGGAGGCCGAGGGGCTGGACCGTATCTTTTCGGACGCCGGCTTCAACTGGGGATGGCCCGGCTGTTCGATGTGCGGTGGTCAAGGCAACGTATTCACCGAGAGGCTCAAGCCCGGCATCCGCGCCGTCTCGACCATCAACCGCAATCTGCCGGGCCGTCAGGGCCCGGGCAGCATCACTCATCTGGTGAGCCCGCCGATGGCGGCCGCGGCGGCGGTCACCGGCTGCATCACCGACGTCAGAAAGCTGGGGAGCTGACCCATGGCCACTTCCTTCACCACGTTATCGGGCGCGGCGGCGCCGTATCTCGAAGAAAATGTCAGCACCAATGTGATCTCGGTGCAGAAACCGCACGGCCAAAAATCGGACACAGACGATCCGCGCGACGAGCTTTTCTCCGGGCTGCGGTTCGATGAGAACGGAAAGGAACGGCCGGAATTCGTTTTGAACCGGCCCGAGTTCCGGGACGCGAAATTCATCGTGACCGGTGCGAATTTCGGCTGTGCCAGTTCGCGCGAATTGGCCGTCACCGCGCTTGCCGATTTCGGTATCCGATGCGTTATCGCCCCCAGCGTCGGCGACATATTCTTCAACAACTGTTTCAAGTTCGGCGTGCTGCCCATAATTCTCCCGGAAGACGATGTGCTGGCGCTGGCGGCGGAGGCCGCTCCGGGAGCGCCGTCCACGGTCTTTTCGGCCGATCTGGTCAAAAGCGAACTGGTCACGCCGAGCGGGCGCAAGCTTGCCATCCCACTGCCCGCCTTTCGACGGCAGCAGCTATTGGAAGGGCTGGATGAGGTGGAACTTACCCTGCGGCGGTCTGCCGAAATCGCCGAATTCCAACGATCCGCAAGTGAACGGCAACCCTGGGTCTATGGGCTGGCGCCAACGCCTAATGAGGGCTGACAAAATTTAGAGCCTGATCCACTATTTTTGCCATTCGTCACGGCAATCAATGCACAACCGCGCCACCGTCAACGACGATCACCTGGCCGGTGATGAAGTCACTTTCCGGAGAGGCCAGGAATACCACCACCCCGACCAGATCGTCGGGCATCTGGCGCCGCTTCAGCGCGCGGCTGGCGACGTTGCGATCTATCCATTCTTC
>JAZFSB010000035.1:0-3743 GCA_036445935.1 Alphaproteobacteria bacterium
CGCCATCATGACCTTCCCCCGACCTCCGAAAATCAACTGGCCGCGATTGCGTTTTGGTTCGGTTCACTGGGTATCGTCCGAAATTTTCCAGAGGCTGCCCTTCGACCGATCGGGACGCTAACACGAACCAGGATCGATCGAAAGCGTGGCCATCCATGACGACCGGTTGAGGCGGCTTGAGGCCGCTCCGGCGGTGCCGGGCAAAACCTGCTCCCCGCGCTCCCCCCCAGTTTGCCACGCGCCCGCGATTGCGGCATGGTGCCGCACGATTCAAGCCCCGCCGAAGAGATCATTAAATGGTTCAAACGAAGCCCGCGAACTGGTCTCGGCTGCTTGCCGACGCGGTCGAACATCAGCGGTCCGGCCAGTTCGGCCAGGCCGAGGCAATCTACCGCCAGGTCCTGCGTCATGAACCGGACAACCCGAACGCAAATCAAATGTTGGGATTGCTCGCCCACCAAGCGGGTGACAACGGGGCCGCCGTCAGGTGCATTGGCAAGGCGATCGCCGCCAGACCCGGAAGCGCGCTTTACCGTTTCAACTTGGGCATCGTTCTGACCGCCAGGAGAGAGGTCGACGCGGCGATCGAGTCGTATCGCGAGGCTCTCGCGCTGAAGCCGAATTATGCGGCCGCCCACAACAACCTCGGGCTTCTCCTCGATCAACCTGAAAGAACGGATGAAGCGGCGGCGTGCTTCGAGCAGGCAACGCGAATCGCCCCCGACCACGTCGAGGCTTGGGTCAATCTGGGCAAGGCCTTGCAAGGGCAGGCGAAGCCAGCGGAAGCCGTCACCTGTTTCGAACGCGCACTGAAGCTCGATCCCACGCTCGCACCAGCGCACTTCGGGATCGGAAATTCGCTCGAGGTTCAGGAGAAATGGACCGAAGCGGAAGCTTGTTACCGGCGGGCGCTGGCGTCGGACGCCGATTATCGCGAAGCGCAGAACAACCTGGGCACCGTTTTATTGGCGCAGGGCAGGTATGGCGAAGCGCAGGCCGCCTTTCACCGGCTCTTGGAAATGAAGCATGGCCCGATACGCGCGACCCCTGGCGCGCTCGATGACGAACGATCGATAGGCGGAGAGGCGCCGCCCGACAAGCGGCCGATTCCTTGGTTCAGGTTCGTCGATCGCGTCGAACAGCTCGAATATTTGCTTGCGAAAGAACTGATCGACCCATCCTTCGGCGATACGGTCGCGCACTTCCGCTCGGTGCTGGACGAGTTCGGGGGCGATGGCGGCGGCAATGGCGCCATCACGGTGCCCGGCGACTTGGCGCGCGGTATCGAGGCATTTTGCGATAGCTTCATTCACTATGTGGACGCCCCGGCCGTCCCCTCGGGCGCGGTAAACGATCGCCTCGATTGCGAGGCCATAGAGAATGAATTTCTATCCTCTCCGACCCCTGTCGTTTGCCTCGACGATTTTCTCGGTCCGGAGGCTCTGCAAGAGTTGCGGCGGTTCTGCCTGGAGGCGACCATTTATTTCGGCTCCGATGCCGCGGGCTTCGTATCGTCGAACGTAACCAACGGGTTCAACTGCGGCCTTCTGTACCAGATCGCCGAGGCGCTCAAACGGCGCTTGCCGCGCGTCATCGGTTCTCAGTTCCTCACCAACATGTGGGTTTATCGGCACCAGGCCCAGGGCAAGGGCGTCCATGCGCACACCGACGACGGCGCCGTCACCTTTAACTTTTGGATTACACCCGATGCCGCCAACGTCGATGCCGATCGCGGCGGCCTCGTCGTCTACAAGAAGGAACAGCCTCTCGACTGGGATTGGATGGAGTACAACAAGCGGAAGAATGCCCCACACATCCAAAAACGAATCTCAGCGTTTCTGGAATCGGCCGATTCGATCGCCATTCCGTACCGCGAGAACCGGGCCTTACTGTTTCGCTCCAACCTGTTTCACGCCTCCGACGATTTTCACTTCAAGGAGGGGTTTGAAAATCGGCGGATCAACATCAGCATGCTGTTTGGCGATCGCACCGCCGCGCGCTCTGCTGGCCCGGGGCAAGATTGATGTGACCTCCCCGGAATACGACCCGGCTACCAGGCCCAACCAAAATAACGTACGCCAAGCGGCACCATGCCAATCAGCAGAACGCCGAGTCCTATCAGGCCCAGAAGCAGCCACGTACCCCGTTTGGATTCCCGATAGCGAATCATGAAATCCACGTCGTTGCCAAGGCCCTGGCGACGCAGGCGTTCGACTCCGTTGTCCGGCATGAAGCGGCGCGAGAACCAGGGCAAGGCAGCCCAGCTCGCGGCGTGGTTCGCCTTGATCCATTCGACCAGACGCCCGCGGCGTCGCTGTCTCTGCATCGATAGCCACCAGGCGGTGAGCGCCGCCCCGGCGGCGGCGAGCGTGAGCACGATGACAGCGGGGCTGGTCGCGGTTTCCATGGCGACGCCGGTCTGGCGGTTATTCCACGGTTACGCTTTTGGCCAGGTTGCGCGGCTGGTCGACGTCGGTGCCCTTGATGACCGCGGTGTGGTAGGCCAGTAGCTGCACCGGAAGCGCATAGAGGATCGGCGCCACGAAAGGATCGATTTTGGGTAGCTCGATGCTGTACAGCGCCTGGTCGCCGACCTTGCGGATGCCCTCCGCGTCCGAGAGCAGCACCACCAAGCCGCCGCGGGCCGCGACCTCGGCGATGTTGGAGGCGGTCTTGTCGAACAGCGGCCCCGAGGGCGCGCAGACGATCACCGGCACGGTGTCGTCGATGAGCGCGATCGGCCCGTGTTTCATCTCGCCGGCGGCATAACCCTCGGCGTGGATGTAGCTAATTTCCTTGAGCTTGAGTGCGCCTTCGAGCGCGAGCGGATAGATATTGCCGCGCCCAAGATAGAGCACGTCGCGCGCCTCGGCCATGAAGGTGGCGATCTCGCGGATCGAATCGTCGTGGTTCAGGATCTCGGCGACCCGTGCCGGCACCTCGGTCAATGCCGTGGACAGCGCCGCCTCGGCCGCCGCATCGATGACGCCGCGCGCCCGCGCCGTGGCGAGCGCCAGGCAGGCGAGCACGGTCAATTGGGTGGTGAAGGCCTTGGTCGAGGCGACCCCGATCTCCGGCCCGGCGAGGGTCGGCAGAACCGCATCGGATTCGCGCGCGATGCTGCTTTCAGGCACGTTCACCACCGAGAGGATCTTCTGGCCCTGCGCGCGCGCATAACGTAGCGCGGCCAGGGTGTCGATGGTTTCGCCGGACTGGGAGATGAACAGGCTGACCCCGCTCTCGGGCAGCGGTGCCTCGCGGTAGCGGAACTCGGAGGCGATGTCGATCTCGACCGGCTGGCGCGCGATCTGCTCGAACCAGTACTTGGCGACCATGCCGGCCAAGTAGGCGGTGCCGCAGGCACAGATGGTCAAACGCGAAATTCCGGAGAGGTCGAAGGGCAGGTCCTCGATCTCGACCCGGCGCTGGAGCGGATTGACGAAGGCATGCAGGGTGTCGCCGATCACCGCCGGCTGCTCGAAGATTTCCTTCTGCATGAAGTGGCGGTATTGGCCCTTGCCGATCAGCGCGCCGGAGACCGCGGTCAGACGCACCTCGCGCGCGACCTCGGTGCCGGTGGCGTCGCGCACCAGGGCCGCGTCCTGGCTTATTTCGACCCAGTCGCCCTCCTCCAGATAGCAGATGCGGTCGGTCAGCGGCGCCAAGGCCAGCGCGTCCGAGCCGAGAAACATCGCGCCGTCGCCGTAGCCGACCGCGAGCGGGCTGCCGCAGCGCGCGCCGAT
>JAZFSB010000036.1:0-5757 GCA_036445935.1 Alphaproteobacteria bacterium
GGGAAGTGTGGAGCCGTTTCGATATCAAATGCGCGGCCTGACGTTTCACGTTCAGGCGGCACCGGCCCACTCCCCCTCCCGGCCACCCAATGCGAGTATCCTATGGGTGGCCGGGAGGGGGAGTGGGCCGGTGCCGGTTCCGCGCAAGCGGAACACCTAAAAATTCATGACCGCCCCCACCGTTCTGCCGGACGTGCTTGTGCCGGGACTCGATATCGTGTTCTGCGGCAGCGCGGCTAGTGCCGCCTCGGCCCGCCTCGGCACCTATTACGCCGGACCCGGCAACAAATTCTGGCGCACCCTGCATACGGTCGGGCTGACGCCCACGCTGTTGGCGCCAGGCGACTTTCAGCGCCTGCCGGAATTCGGCATCGGACTGACCGACATGGCAAAACATGCGTCGGGCGGCGACGCGGGCCTGCCGGCAGGCGCCGACGATCCGGCGGGCCTGCGCGCCCGCATCGAGACATGCCCGCCCCGCATCCTCGCCTTCAACGGCAAGCGCGCGGCCCAGGTTGCGCTCGCCGCCTGGTTCGGCGCGCGAAACCCTGGCTACGGCACACAGGAGCACCGGCTCGGCGCGTGCGCCATCCATGTATTGCCGTCAACTTCGGGAGCCGCCAACGGCTTCTGGTCTATCGACCCCTGGCAGGCACTGGCGCGGGCGGCAAACGCCCATTAAAACAGTCGGGTCATTCAGGAGAAAAAATTGAAAATCTGTATTTTTGGCGCCGGCGCCGTCGGCAGCATGCTGGGCGGCGAGCTGGCGCGTGTCGGCCAGGACGTCACGCTGATCGCGCGCGGACCGCATCTGGCGGCGATGCGCGAAAGGGGCCTAACCGTAATTTTCACCGGCGAGGAACGCCACAGCCGCCCCGCCTGCACCGACAACCCGTCCGAGGCCGGTCCGCAGGATGCGGTGATCTTTGTCGTCAAGGCGCACCAGCTTGCCGCCGCCGCGCAGGCGGCAGCCCCCCTGATCGGGGCGGAGACGACCATCGTGGCAGCGCAGAACGGCATCCCCTGGTGGTACTTCCACAAACACGGCGGCGCTTTCGAGGGCCACCGCCTGAACGCGGTCGACCCCAACGGCGCGATCCGGGGCGCGCTCAATCCGGAACGCGTGCTCGGCGCGGTGATCAACGGCTCGTGCGCGATGGTCGAACCCGGCCGGGTGTCGCACCATCAGAACAACCGCAGCCTGACCATGGGTGCGCCGGACGGGACTATCGGCCCGCGCGCTCACGCCGTCGCCGACGCCTTCGCCGACACCGATGTGGGCGCGCCGCTCACCGACGATATCCGCCGGGCTCTCTGGCACAAGCTGCTGTCCAACCTGGCGGGCAGCATGCTGTCGGTCCTGACCCTCTCCAACCTGGGTCAGGTCGCCAACGACCCCGGCTTGCGCGCGCTCTCGGAACGGCTGCTGCGGGAAATGGAAGCGGTCGCCAGGGGGCTTGGGCTTGATATTTCGGCGGAAGTCGCCGCCCGCATCGCGGACGAGCCGCACAATTCGACCCACAAGCCTTCCACGCTGCAGGATTTCGAGGCGGGCCGGCCGATGGAAATCGATGCCATCACCGGCGCGGTCGCCGAGATGGGCCGACTGGGCGGAACCCCCACCCCGATGATCGATTCCGTCTACGCCCTGCTGCGCCAGCTCGGCACGTCCACCGGCAGCTATCCGGAAAATCCCGCCTTCGCGCTGGATTACGGCTTGTTCCGCTAACGCGGATCGCACCGGGCCGGTGCCGCCTAAGCGCTACAAGCGCAAACAATCACTCCTCAATCAGGAAATCGGCTTCGACCTCTATCGCCACATCAAACGGCATGACGGTGACGCCAGCCACCGTGCGGGCGTGCTCGCCGGCCTCGCCGAACACCTCGACCATCAGTTCGGATGCGCCGTTGACCACGGCGGCAACCTGATCGACATCGGGCATCGCGTTCACATAGCCCTTGAGCTTCACCACCTTGACCACGCGGTCGAGATCACCGCCCAGCGCCGCCTTGGCATGGGCAATGACGTTCAATGCCGACAGCCGCGCCGCCTCGCGTCCCTGCTCGATGGAATATTCGCGCCCGACCTTGCCGATGAAGCGGATCTCGCCGTTCCATTGCGGCACCTGGCCGGAGACGAACAGAAAGGGCCCGGCGATATTGGCCCCCTTGATCCTGGCGACCTTGGGCGCGCGCGCCTCGGGCAGTTCGATGCCAAGCTCCGCCAGCCGCTGTTCGATTCGTCCCGCCATGATGGTGTCCCTCCGTTGCGTGTTGATGACCCTGTCCGCCATAGTGACCCGCGAATGTTCCGGAATCCACCGGGCGCGCTAATACCAAGGATAGCTGATCATGCCCTCGACCAAGGCATTTCGCGACCGGATGCTGGGCCGGCTGCTGCCCGTCGGTCCGGTCGAGGCGCGCTCGATGTTCGGCGGCTTCGGGCTTTATCTAGACGGGGTGATGTTCGCGCTGATCGCTTTCGACCGGCTCTATTTCAAGATCGATGACGCCAACCGGCAGGACTTCATCGAGGCCGGGACCCAGGCTTTTTCCTATCAGGGCAAAACCCGCCGCATCGAGATGTCCTATTACGAGCTGCCGGGCGCCGTACTCGACGACCCGGCCGAACTGATCGACTGGGCCGGACGTGCTTGCGATGCCGCGCGCCGCGCCAAGGCGAAGCGGCGGCCGCGCCGGAAAAGGGAAAAATCATGAGTGGGCTGCGCAAGCGTTCGGTGCTGATCTCGGGTCATCAGACCAGCGTGTCGCTGGAACAGGAATTCTGGGACGAGCTTGCCACCATCGCGGCGAACCGCTCCCTCTCGATTAACGCGCTGGTCGGCGAAATCGACCGCGCGCGCGACGGCGACAGCAACCTGTCATCGAGCCTCAGGGTTCATGTGCTGGAGCACCTGCGCGGAGGCCAGGCCGAAGACCCTACGCCCGCGCCTCCTGAATAGCGCGCCAGACACGTTCAGACGTCGCCGGCATGCCAAGATTGCGCACGCCGAGCGGCGCCAGCGCGTCATTGACCGCGTTCATCACCGCGGCCAGCCCGCCGACAGTGCCGCCCTCACCCGCGCCTTTGACGCCCAACGGGTTGGTCTTGGTCGGCACCGGGTGGCTGCCCAGATTGAAGGCGCACAAATCATCGGCTCGCGGCATGCAGTAATCCATGAACGAGCCGGTGAGGATCTGACCACTATCCGGGTCATAGACGATCTGTTCCATCAGCGCCTGGCCCGCCGCCTGGGCGATGCCGCCGACGGCCTGGCCCTCGACCAAGGGCGGGTTGAGTTCGACGCCAACGTCATGGACGGCGGTATAGCGCACGATCTCGCTGGTCCCGGTGTCCGGATCGATTTCGATTTCGCAGACATGGTAGGTGTTGGGAATGTTCGGCACCTTCGGATTCCAGGTCGCGGTTTCGTAGAGCCCGATCTCGATATCGGGCGGCAGGCGGTTCGGCATGAAGGCGGTCTTCGCGACCTCGGTGAACGCCACCTCGCGATCGGTGCCGGCGACCTTGTAGACCCCGTCGTCGAATTCGATATCGGCCGTGGCCGCTTCCATCATATGGGCGGCGATGCGCCGGCCCTTCTCCAACACCTTTTCGGCCGCCAGCAGCACGGTGGAGCCACAGATGGTGGCGGTGCGCGCGGCGCCCGTGCCCGACCCCCAGCTATGCCGGTCGGTGTCGCCTTCGACGACCTCGATACTCTCGGCGTCGATGCCCAGCCGGTCGGAGACGATCTGGGTGTAAATCGTGGCGTGGCTTTGCCCGCCGGCGGTCGAGGCGGCCAGCACCGTCACCGTGCCGCCCGGATCAAAGCGCAGCTCGACCGCTTCGGGCGACGGGCTGCCGCTCGGATCGACGCTGGACGAAACGCCGACGCCCAGCAACTTGCCGCGCGCCTTCGCCTGTTCCTTGCGCGCGGCCGCGCCGGCGTAGTCGGCCTGCTCTAGGCACTTGTCCATAACGATTTCGAACTCGCCGCAATCATAGGTCATGCCGTTCGGCAGCTTGTAGGGCATGGCGTCCGCCGGAATATAGTTGCGACGCCGGATCTCAGACGGGTCGATTTTGAGTTCCTGCGCGGCCATGTCGATCAACCGTTCCAGCACATAGGTGCCGGGCGTGCCCGATGGGCCGCGATAGTTGGCCATCGGAACGGTGTTGGTCAGCACCGCCGTCGAGCGACCATGGATCGCCGGCGTCACGTAAGTGCCGCACAGCGCGCCGGCGATGCCATTTGGCGAGCCAAATCCGTTCATCGACAGGAAGGCGCCGACATTGGCGTGGCTTGTGAACCGGACGCCGAGGAACTTGCCGTTTTCATCGACGCCAAGCTCGCCATCGACCAGCAGGTCGCGGGCCTGATCGTCGGCGACATGGCCTTCGCTGCGCTCGCAAGTCCACTTGACAGGACGCCCGACCCGTTTCGCCGCCCAGGCAACCACCGGGACCTCGGGATAGAGCCCCCCTTTCATGCCGAACGAGCCGCCGACATCGCCGGCGATCACCGTCATCCGATTTTCAGGAACGTCGAAAATATGCTTCGTCATCATGGTGCGCCAGACGAAGGGGCGCTGCTGGCAGGCATAGACGGTGAAGTGATCGCGCCCCGCGTCATATTCGGCAACCACGGCGCGCGGCTCCATCGTGTTCGCCGTGACCCGCGTGACCTTGAACGTGTCGCGAACGATATGCGCCGCCTGGGCCAGCCCCGCCTCCGTGGCCGCCCCATCGCCCTTCTCGACGTAAAAGGCTTCGTTATTGACGCAATCCTCCCACACCAGCGGCGCGTCGGGTTTGTTATTCGCGACGGGGTCCGGATAGGCCGGCAGCGGGGCGAACTCAATGTCGATGGCTTCAACCGCGTCCTTGGCCAGATTGATCGATTCCGCCACCACGACGGCGATTGCCTGGCCGACATGACGGACACGGTCGCGCGTCAGGCCGGGGCGCGGTGGGCGGTAGCCGGGGTCACCGCCCCGGCGTTTCGGCGGCGAATTGCCGGGCACGTCGCCAAGCCCGTCCGCCGCGTAATCCTCACCGGTCAGAACGGCGATAACGCCGTGCATGGCCCGGGCCGCCGAGGCGTCGATCCGCACGATGTCGGCATGGGCGTGCGGCGACCGCAGGAACACCGCGAAGCATTCGCGCGGCAGCGAAACATCGTCTGTAAAGCGCGCCTTTCCCTGCAACAATCGCGGGGCTTCAACCTGCGTCACCGGCTGGCTGATCGAATATCTGGTCATGGGGAAGCCTCTGCTGCGGTTGACCTCGATATTATCGACAAATCGCCGCGTGGCAATTGCTGGTGCCGAGGCCCACTTGTCATCCCGCAATAAAGCGCGTCATGCGCGGACGTGATCCGCGCATCTCCCGCCGCGTGGATTCGCAAAGCGTTTCGCTGGTTTACAAGATACGCGTGTCAAGCACGCGTATGACGAGATGGGGATAGACCTTACCCGCCCAGCCCTTTCAGGAGACCCGGAATGAGATCCTCGAGCCGAGGCCTTCTCGGTTGCTGCTGTTGTTGCGTGGGCGCGGGCGCCGGCGCGGTGCTTCTGTTGCGGACGCCGGGGAACACCTTGCGCAACAACGTGCCGACACCGCGCTGCAACAGGTAGCTCTGCAATTCCTTGAATTTGAACAACCGTTTCGGATTGTCGATCGGCCCCACCACCCGCATGCCGAAGGGCGGCGCCTTGGGATGCTGGGTCAGGCGGAACTGACTGGTGAAATCC
>JAZFSB010000037.1:0-6440 GCA_036445935.1 Alphaproteobacteria bacterium
GGCGTCCAGGCCCAGTCCGGCGACCATGACGATGCCGATGAAACCTGGCGCCGGGCCGTCGTATTGCTGGGAAGCTGCACCCTGGATGAGTTGGTGGCGACCGATCTGCATCCGCACGATCTGCTGTTCCGGCTGTTCAACGAGGACGGGGTGCGGGTGTTCGAGCAGACCGCGTTGCAAATGCGCTGCCGCTGTTCACGCCAGCGCGTTGAGAGCGTGCTGCGTTCGTTTCCGCGCGCCGAGATAGAAACCATGAAGGACGGCGACGACGTGGTGGTAACCTGCGAGTTCTGCAACGCTACCTACCGCTTCGATCCGGCGGGCATCGAGACGCTCTATGCCGATGCCGAAATTTGCTGAAGAGGGGATGAAGATGATGAGCATCGCGCGTCGCTGGTTCGCGTTCGGCATTCTGGCTGTGGCGCTTGCCGGCTGTGCCACCGAACCTCCGCCGGACAGTTTCGCCGAGCTGCGCTACACCCATCTGCCGCGTATCGAACTGGCGGTTGCCAGTATCGAGGTAACGCAGAGTTACCGCGCGCCGTCGAAGGCGCCGAATATCGAGCATCATTTCCCGACGCCGCCCGGCATCACCGCGGCGCAATGGGCGCGCGATCGGCTGCGGGCGGCGGGCGGCGCCAACCTGGTGCGTGTCACCATCCTGCGCGCCAGCGTGGTCGAAGTCCCGCTCAAGCCGTCGGGCGGGGTGCGCGGCCTGTTCACCAATGATCAATCAGAGCGCTATGACGGCACGCTTGAGATCCGCATTGAGATGCTGGCCCCCGGCGGTCGCCAGCTCGCCGTGGTCAAATCCCAGGCGACACGCTCGCGCAGCGTGCCCGAAGACATCACGCTGGCGGCGCGGGAAAAGGTCTGGTTCCGCCTGACCGAGGATTTGATGAATGATATCAACACCTCGCTGGAGACCCAGATTCGCCAGTATTTCACCAAATGGCTGGTGCGCTGAACCAAGGGGTGTATTTCCGGGTTCCCGACTCCGCCCGGTAAGAATACAATCAGTAACAAAGAAACGGTCGCCATCCGACACTCGGGCAGGACAGGGACACTGGTATGTTTTCAAAACTCAATCATCTGGCCATCACCACCGATCAGTATACGCTGCTTGGCATGTTCTATCGGGCTTTCTTCGGCATGAAGGTGTCGGGGGTTACCGATCGCGAACGCTCGGCGATCTCGCTGGGTGACGGCTATGTCGGCATGACGCTTATACCGCGCCGCGCGGGACGGCGCGGCGGGCTCGATCATTTCGGTATCGAGGTCGAGGATTTCGATGCTGCCTGCGATCGGATTGCCCGCAAATATCCAGATATCGAGGTGGTCAAGCGGCCGAGCAACCGGCCGTTCGCCAGCTACAGCACGCACGATCCGGCGGGGAATTATTTCGACCTGTCGCAGCCCGGCCACGATAACCGGGCCGAGGTCTATGACATGGAGTCCTGGAAGCAGGACATGACCATCAGCCACTTCGCGCTGCGCGCCCGCGAGGCAGAGCGTCTTGCCGACTTCTATGTCGATGTGTTTGAGCTGGAGGTCCGCAACGCGCCGGGCGAGGATGGCGCCTATCATCTGACCGACGGGCGGATGACGATGGCAATCCTGCCGTGGAAGATTTCCGACTTCAATGGCTCGGGCATCGAGCAGCCGGCGCTCGACCATATCGGTTTCCGCACGCCGGACCTCGAGGGTTTTGTCAACCAGGTCGAGGAAATCAAGACCCTCAACCCGCACATCGCGCCGCGCCCGATCGATTTCAACGACGAAGGCAAGGCGCGCCTTGCCTTGCTGGCGCGCTGTCCAATGGGCGAATACCAGATCGCCGATCCCGACGGCACCCTGATCGACGTCGCCGGTGATGCTTAAATGATGACGGCGCCGCGTGTAACGATAACCAGACGGAGAACCTGAACCATGGCCATCGAAATCATCAATGTCCCTGAGATCGCACACCAGGAGAAAAAACGCACCAAGGTCATGAACACCCGCAAGATGCATGCCTGGGTGCATTACTATCCCAATCCCGGCGATCATGACGACCTGCATTGCCACAACGCGGACCAGACCTTTATCTGCTTCGAGGGCGAATGCACCATGCGCTTCCCCGACGGCGGCAAGGCGGTGCTCAAGCCCGGCATGGCGGCGCTGATAAATGGCGGCAGCTTCTATCAGCTGGAAAATTCCGGCGACGGGCCGATGGTGCTGATGGGCAACCGCTCGGGGCCCGAGGACGATATCAAGATCATCGACTACGTGACCCGCAAGGACGTGCGCGACAAGTACAAGGGCCGCGTCCGGGTCCATCCCACCGATGAGGAAGCCATCGTCGATTAGATTCTATTTATGTAAAGGCGGCGCCGGCCCGGGGCGATTCCGCGCGAGCGGAAAACGCTCTAATTGCGCCAGAACGATGGCAGGAACAGCACCATCACGGTGAACAGTTCCAGCCGGCCCAGCAGCATGCCGGCCGACAGCACCCATTTGGCGGCGTCGGGCATCGGCGCGAAGGTGCCGGTCGGGCCGATCATCGGGCCCATCGCCGGGCCGACATTGCAGATCGCCGTCGCCGCGCCGGAGACCGCGGTAATGAAGTCCAGCCCCAGCGCGCCCAGCGCCATCGCGATCACCGCGAAGCTCAGGATGAACAGATAGAAAAAGTTCATCACCGACTCGATGATCTCATCCGAGATCGGCCGGTGGTTGTAATGCGGCACGAAAACGCCGTGCGGCTGGAGCAGCCGGTGGAACTGCGCCTGGACGGTCGAGAACAGAACCTGGAAGCGGAAGATCTTGATGCCGCAGGATGTCGAGCCGGCGCAGCCGCCGACGAACATGAGCACGAACAGCACCACCAGCGGAAACGCGCCCCAGCTCTGATAATCACCCAGCGTGTAGCCGGTGCCGGTCATGATCGAGATGGCGTTGAACGTCGCCGTGACCGCCGCCTCGCCCAGCGGAATTTCTCCCACGAAATAAACCCACGCGACGATCGCCGCCGACGCCACCCCGGCGACGGCGAAAAAGACCAGAACCTGCGGATCGCGAAACAGCGCCAGCGACCCTTCGCGTACCACGCGCAGATAGAGCAGGAACGGCAGCGATCCCATCAGCATGCCGATGATGATGAAAATCTCCACCCCGTTGCCGGCGAAGGCGGCGACCGAGTTGTCCGCGCTGGAAAAGCCGCCAGTGGCGATGGTGGTCATGGCGTGGATGATGGCGTCGAAGCCGCTCATCCCGAGCAACCACAGCCCGAGCCACCAGATCAGGGTCAGGCCGAGATAGATGATCGCGATCCAGGCTGCGATCTGGCCGGTGCGCGGCAGGATCTTTTCCTGGGTCTCGAAGGCCTCGACACGGAATAGCTGCATGCCGCCGACGCGCAGGATCGGCAGTACGGAAATCGCCATCACGATGATCCCGATGCCGCCCAGCCATTGCAGCAGGGCGCGCCATAGCAGGATTCCCATGGGTGCCTCGCCAAGCCCGGTCATCACGGTCGAACCCGTTGTGGTGATCCCCGACATGGCCTCGAAGAAGGCGTCGGTATAGCTGAGATTTAGGTTGGAAAAGGCAAATGGCAGCGCCGCGAACACGGTCAGCACCAGCCAGCTCAGGGTGGTGAGCAGGAACGCCTGGCGCAGGGAAAAGCGGCGCACCGGCGCGCGGTTGGTCAGAAACAGCACCATGCCGACGAACAAGGTCAGCACCATGGCGCCGGCGAACACTTCCCAGTCCGGGTTACCCGCGATGATATCGACGCTGAACGGCGCCAGCATGGCAAGCGAGAGCGTCGTCAGAAGAATACCGAGCACAAACAGGATAGGGCGAAGGTCGATCATGCCCGGCGATCCTTGGGTTTAGTCGAGATGGCCCGCGCCCGATGTCGGATTGCCGATAGCGGCGAGAAATTCGCGCCGCGTCGAAGGGTCTTCGCGGAACGCGCCGAGCAACTGATTGGTGACCATGGTCACGCCGGATTTGTGCACGCCCCGCGTGGTCATGCAATCATGTGTGGCCTCGATCACCACGCCGACGCCCTTGGGCTGCAATACGTTGTTGAGGGCGTGGGCGATTTGGGCGGTCATGCGTTCCTGGATCTGCAGCCGCTTGGCGAAGGCATCCACCAGTCGCGCCAGCTTGCTGATGCCGACCACGCGGTGGTTCGGCAGATAGGCGATATGGACCTTGCCGATGATCGGCGCGATATGGTGTTCGCAATGCGATTCGAAGCGCACATTGCGCAGGATCACCATCTCGTCATAGCCCTCGACCTCCTCGAAGGTTTTCGACAGATGTTCGGCCGGATCGACGCCATAGCCCGAAAACCATTCGCCGAACGCCGCGACGACCCGCGCCGGGGTCTCGCGCAGCCCTTCGCGCGCCGGGTCGTCTCCGGCCCAGCGCAGCAAGGTGGCGACCGCCGCTTCCGCCTCTTCGCGGCTGGGCGGGATGTCAGCCGTCATGCCAGCCGGGGCCGGGCGCATCGCGCTCTTTGCCTGTGCCAAGATGACTGTCCTTTCCGTCGTTGGCCCGGTGCGTGGGCGATCAGTTGAGTTGCCGTGCCTGGTAGGGGCTGTCGAGTGAAAAAGCCGGTACCTCGATATCGAAACGTTCGCCGGTGCCGGAATCTTCCATTTCGTAGGTGCCGACCATGATGCCCGACGGCGTTCCCAGTGGCGTGCCGCTGGTATATTCGAACGATTCGCCCGGCGCCAGCTTTGGTTGTTCGCCGACCACGCCTTCGCCGCGCACCTCCTGCACCCGGCCGCTGGCATCGGTGATGTGCCAGCAGCGATTGATCAACTGCACCGTTTCACCGCCGTCATTCTCGATTCTGACCTGGTAGGCCCAAACATAATGGTCCTCGGTGGCCGAAGATTGTTCTTCGAGAAACATCGGTTCAACCGTGACCCGGATGCTTCTGGTGATCGCGGAATACATCGTACTTCTCCTGGCACGCGCCCTTGTCAGGCATCGCTACTGTGAATCTACATCGAAAGTGCCGCGTATCAAGCCGGGTTTCGTATTAACGCGGGCCGGTGCCGCTGGATCAGATCACGCTCCGGCCTTGGCCAGTGCCTGGTCAATGTCCTCTTTCAGGTCCTCGACATCTTCCAGCCCGATGGAAAGCCGCACGAAACCGTCGGTAAGCCCGAGATGGGCACGCTCTTCCTCGGAAATGCGCTGGTGCGTGGTGGTCGCCGGGTGGGTGGTCAGGCTTTTGGCATCCCCCAGATTGTTCGAGATGTCGATTAGCCTGAGCGCGTTCATGAAGCGGAAGGCGCGGTCCTTGTCGCCATCGAGGTCGAAACATACCACGCTGCCAAAGCCCGACATCTGGCGCTTGGCGAGTTCATGCTGCGGATGCGAGGTCAGGCCTGGATAGAGCACCCGGCTAAGACCGTCCCGCGCCGTCAGGAAATCGGCGACCTTGGCGGCGTTGGCGCAATGGCGCTCGACACGCAGCTCCAGCGTTTCCAGCGCCTTGAGCAGGACCCAGGCGTTGAACGGGCTCATCGACGGGCCGGTATGGCGGTAGAAAGGGCTCAGCGTCTCGTTGCAGAATTCCTCGCTGGCCAGCAGGGCGCCGCCCATGCAGCGGCCCTGGCCGTCGATATGCTTGGTGGCGGAATAGACCACGATGTCGGCGCCGAACTGCATTGGCTTTTGCAGCACCGGGGTGGCGAACACGTTGTCGATCACGACCAGCGCGCCGGCCTCATGCGCCATGTCGCAGACCGCCTTGAGGTCGATGATCTCGAGCCCCGGGTTGGACGGGGTTTCCAGGAAAACCGCCTTGGTCGGCAACTTCAGCGCATCGCGCCACTGGTCGAGGTCGGTGCCGTCGACGATCACCGTTTCCACCCCGAAACCCGGCAGGATTTCAGTCAGCACGTACTGGCACGATCCGAACAGCGCGCGCGAGCTGACCACCCGGTCGCCCGCCTTGACGTGGCACGCCAGCGCCGCGAACACCGCCGCCATGCCGCTGGCCGTGGCCCGGCAGGCCGGGGCGCCTTCCAGCAGGCACATGCGATCCTGGAACATCTCGTTCGTCGGGTTGCCGTAGCGCGAATAAATGAAATGGTCGGTCTCGTTCTTGAACGCGGCTTCCGCATCTTCCGCCCGTTCGTAAACGAAGCCCGACGTCATGTAGATCGCTTCGCTGGTCTCGTCGAAGCCGCTGCGTCGCGTGCCGCCGCGCACAAGTTGCGTTTGCGGCCTGAGGCCGCGCTCGAAATCTTCCACAACCATAATTCCGTTCTCCCCACCGCCGCGCGGCGCGCTAACGCTTAAAATGACAAAACCCCAACCGGCAAGGGTCGGGGCACACGGGGCATCGACCTTTTAGCCGCTTGTTTAACGTGGCCGCAAGCCGGTCGGCTCAAATCACCACGGAGCAAGTTTCATACGCCCACGGG
>JAZFSB010000038.1:0-6200 GCA_036445935.1 Alphaproteobacteria bacterium
ATTGCGGTCGATGCCAAGCCCTGTGGATGCGTTGCCCTGTGGATCCAGATCGACCAGCAGGACACGGCGGCCAACCGCGGCCAGCGCCGTCGACAGGTTGATCGCCGTGGTGGTCTTGCCCACGCCGCCCTTCTGGTTGGCGATCGCCATTATACGACCTGATCGGTTCGCAACGGCCGGATCGGTGTCGGGGTCCGCTAGATCATTCACGTTTCAGATCCTGAATTCGCAGCACACTGCCTTCCGGGTCGGTTATGCTGGGGAAGCGGTCAACCGTCATCTTCCAGCTTTTTCGGGCCTCGGTCAATTCCTGCTCGGCCTTGGCCCCTTTGAGAAAGAGACAAACTGGGCTGCCCAAGCCGTTTGGGCCCATAAAGGGCTCCGCATATTCGAGTAGCTTCTCCATTGGCGCCAACGCGCGCGCGGTAATGAGGTCGACCGGCCAGGCCGGGAGCGCCTCGATACGGCAATTATGAACCGTAGCAGGCGCGTTGGTCACGCGCGCCGCTTCGCGGAGAAAGGCGGCCTTCTTGCCGGTCGCTTCGATGAGATGGACCGGCCGGTCGAGCATGATGGCAAGCACCAGCCCCGGAAATCCGGCGCCGCTGCCCATATCGACTATTTCCCGCGCATTTTCGGGGATATGCGGGATCAGTTGAGCGGAGTCCAGCATATGGCGTCGCCATATATCGGTTAACGTAACCCGTCCCACGAGATTCACCGATTTTTGCCAATGGCGCAGTATACCGCCATATTCAGTGAGTCGCGCCAGCGTTTCACGTGAAACATTGGTTAATTCCGCGAACTCTTCCGGAGTAAGCGGCGTCCTGCTGTCGAGCGCGGTCGCCATGTAAATCAGGCCGCCGAACGCGAACGACGGCGCACATACCGAAGCAAAGCGGTAATTGCGGCCGGGGTAACGCCGGGGATGCGGGCCGCAGCGCCCAGCGTCTCGGGGCAGGCAGCGGTCAATTTTTCGCGGATTTCCGTCGATAGCCCCCCTATCCCATTGAAATTAAGATCAGACGGCAATCCCAATTCCTCATCACGTCGGAAGGCTTCGATATCAGCTTCCTGGCGCAGAAGATAAGCGGCATAGCGCCCCTCGATTTCCATCTGCTCGGCAATGACCGGTGACATCTCGTTGAGCTCCGGCCAAACCCGCGCCAAGTCAGAGATTCCGATATCGGCATGACCAAGCAACCGATGTCCGTTACGGGCAACGCCGTCCTGCGATATGGAAAGCCCATGGGAGATGAGCTTGCTAGGCGTGGCCTGGAGCGCACCGAGACGCGCGCGGGCTTGGCAAAGCGCGGCTTCCTTTGCGGCATATACGCGAAGACGCGTCGGACCGACACATCCAACCGCCGCGCCCAGCCGCGTCAAACGTTGATCGGCATTGTCCGCCCGAAGACGAAGCCGGTACTCGGCGCGCGACGTAAACATGCGATAGGGCTCCCGCGTGCCCTTGGTCACCAGATCATCAAGCATCACGCCTATATACCCATCCGCGCGATCGGGAACGAACGCCTCGCCACCCCCACAGGCCAAGGCGGCGTTTACGCCGGCGATCAAACCCTGCGCCGCCGCCTCCTCATACCCGGTGGTCCCGTTGATCTGACCGGCGAAAAAAAGCCGCCCAACGCGGCGCGTTTCAAGCGTCGCGCGCAATTCCCGTGGATCGACAAAATCATATTCAATGGCATAGCCAGGCTGGATCACTCGCACCCGCTCCAACCCCGCTATGGTGTGCAGAAATGCATCCTGCACATCGCGCGGCAAACTGGTCGAGATGCCGTTGGGATAAACCGTATGATCGTCCAGCCCTTCAGGTTCTAGAAATATTTGATGCCGGGTTTTATCGGCAAAACGAACCACCTTGTCCTCGATGGATGGACAATAACGTGGTCCGGTCCCCTCTATCTGTCCGGTATAAATCGGTGCCTGGTGCAGGTTTTCCCGGATAATCTCATGCGTGGCGGCTCCCGTCGCCGTGATGTGACAGGGAATTTGCCGGGTTGTAACCCGTTCCGTCAGAAAGGAAAACGGCACCGGCGGGTCATCGCCCCGCTGTACCTGAAGCCCGCCCCAATCGATAGTCCGGCCGTCAAGACGTGGGGGAGTGCCGGTCTTGAGCCGACCGAGGTTGAATTCCAGCCGGCCCAACGTGGCCGCCAGCCCCATTGACGGCGCCTCACCGACCCGCCCGGCGGGGTGCCGCTCATCCCCGATATGAATCATGCCGCGCAGGAATGTCCCCGTGGTCAGCACCACCGCGCCCGCTAAAACCTCTTCCCCGGACCCGGTAAGAACGCCAATCACGCCGCCATTATCGTCAAAAAGCAAATCCTCAACCGAGGCTTCCTTGAATGTCAGTCCAGGCTGGTCGAAAAGAATTTCCGACATCCTCGCCCGATAAAGCTGGCGGTCCGCCTGGGCACGCGGCCCCCGCACCGCGGGGCCCTTGCTTCGATTGAGCATGCGGAACTGAATCCCGGCGCGGTCGATGACCCGCCCCATGACCCCATCAAGCGCGTCGATCTCGCGCACCAGGTGCCCCTTGGCCAACCCGCCAATCGCGGGGTTGCAGGACATTTCACCAATCGTGTTGAGCCTGTGGGTAATCAGCAGAGTACGGGCCCCGACGCGCGCGGCGCCGGCCGCTGCTTCACACCCGGCATGCCCGCCGCCGATCACGATGACATCAAAGCTATCCATCAGCGCTATGTAATCACCCGCCCGGCCGGAGTCAAAAGAACTCGGGGAAAACCGGTTGTTTCACGTGAAACATATTATTTCCCTATGCAGAATTCGCCGAAGATAACATCCAGCACATCCTCGACATCAATACGACCGGTGATCCGCCCAAGAGTACGTGCCGCCAATCGGACATCCTCGGCAACAAGCTCGATTTCGGCGCCATCCAGGGCCCGACCCAAGGCCGAACGGCAATCCTCAAGCGCCGCCCGGTGGCGGTGGCGGGTAAGAGGGATATCCCGCCCGATATCGAATTCGGCCGCCGCCCGCTTTCCAATCGCCCTAAGTAACGCGTCCAAATTTTCCCCGGTTTTTACAGATATAGCGGTTGGCGCCACAACACCTACTAACTCTGGTAGGTCCGACAATCCCACCACATCAACCTTATTGAACACAACCAGGGTGTCGTCCCCAATCAACGCGGTAATTTCAGCTCCCGGCGCACCGTCACCGGCATCCAAAACCAAAATCTTGAAATCCGCCGCCTCCGCCCGGGCCAACGCCCGGCGCACACCCTCGGCCTCGACACCATCAGCCGCCCGACGCAACCCCGCCGTATCGGCGACAACCACCGGATACCCGGCGAGATCGAGATGCACTTCGATTACATCGCGCGTGGTGCCGGGCGTTTCCGACACGATCGCCGCCTCACGCCGAGCAAGCGCGTTGAGCAGACTGGACTTACCGGCATTCGGCGGCCCGATGATGGCAATCTGAATTCCATCGCGCAGTCGCTCACCGCGCCGCGCATCGCCCAGGTGGCGGTCAATCGCGCGCGCGCACCCGTCCAGCGCAGCCCGCGCGGCCGCCGTCAGCCCCCCCGGCAGATCCTCGTCCGGAAAATCAATCTCCGCTTCGACCAGCGCCAGCGCCCGGAGCACCTCTCCCCGCCAGCTCTCGTAGAGCCGCCCCAGATCGCCATCAAGCTGGCGCAGGGCCTGACGGCGCTGCGCGTCGGTCTCGGCCGCGATCAGGTCCGACAGGCCCTCTACCGCGGTCAGGTCCAGCTTGCCATTGTCGAAAGCGCGGCGCGTGAATTCGCCGGGCTCGGCCAGGCGCAGCCCGGGCTGGCGCGCCAAGGCGCCGCACACCGCCTCGACGCTCGCCCGGCCGCCGTGAATTTGCAACTCAACCACATCCTCGCCAGTGACGCTGCCGGGCGCCGGAAACCACAACACCAGCCCGTCGTCCAGCGCCTCGCCACTGGCCGGATCACACAGCCGCGCCCGGGTGGCATGACGGGGCACGGGCGCGCGCCCGACGAGCGCGCCTAGCGCCGCACCGGACTGAGGACCAGAGATCCGAACAATGGCAATGCCGGCGGGCCCCTTGCCCGTGGCCGGCGCAAATATGGTCGCACGTTCCATGGACGGAACTTTATCCACCGCCACACTCAACGCAAGCTGAACATATGTTCTATGATTTTTTTCCTATATCGCGCCAATGCCGCCGCCTTTGCAACTCACTCAAGGGTATTTTACCCTGCGGCGCTTGCTTTTGCGCCCCCGCCGCAACAGGTCATCGCCATGGCAAATCTCCTCGCTCAGGAAACCAGCCCTTATCTGCTGCAACATGCCGACAATCCGGTCGACTGGCGGCCGTGGGGCCCGGATGCGTTGAAAGCGGCGCGCGACGACAACAAGCCGGTGCTGCTATCGGTCGGCTACGCCGCCTGCCATTGGTGCCACGTCATGGCGCATGAGAGTTTCGAGAACCCGGAAATCGCGACGGTGATGAACCAGCTGTTCGTCAACATCAAGGTTGACCGCGAAGAACGTCCCGATCTGGATTCGATCTATCAACGCGCCCTCCAGCTTCTCGGCCAGCAAGGCGGCTGGCCGCTGACCATGTTCCTGACCCCGGAGGGCGAGCCGTTCTGGGGCGGCACATATTTTCCGCCTGAATCGCGCCAAGGCCGGCCCGGTTTCCCCGACGTGCTGCGTACCATCCATGACTACTGGACCGACAAGCCGGACGCGGTGCGCCAGAACGTGGCGGCCCTTGGTGAAAAAATAACGGATATGGGAAAATCGGCGGCTGGCGGCGAAATCGCGCTCGACGTCATCGGGCGCGCGGCAATCCGCCTCGCACAGGAATTCGACCAGGTGCATGGCGGGATCGGCAACGCGCCCAAATTTCCCAACCCCTCGATCCTCGAGTTGCTGTGGCGCACCGCGATACGCACCGACGCGCCGGAACTGCGCGGCACCGTGACCCTGACCCTGACCCGAATGTCACAAGGTGGGATTTACGACCATCTCGGTGGCGGTTTCTCCCGTTATTCGACCGATGCGCGCTGGCTCGCGCCCCATTTCGAAAAAATGCTCTATGACAACGCCCAGCTTATCGATCTGTTGTGCTGGGCATGGCAGGACACCGGTGATCCGCTGTACGAACAGCGCGTGCGGGAAACCATCGACTGGACTTTGCGAGAAATGATCGCTGACGGCGGCGCCTTCGCGGCCACGCTGGACGCCGACAGCGAGGGCGAGGAGGGCCGCTTCTACGTATGGTCACACGACCAGATTAACCGCCTCCTCGGACCCGCCGCGCTTCATTTCAACGAAATCTACGATGTCCGGCCCGGCGGCAACTGGGAAGGTAAAACCATACTCAACCGTATTGACCACCCCGCACTACTCGACGATGCCGGGGAGGCCGCCCTGGCCGCCTGCCGTATCACGCTGCTGGCGGACAGGGCGTCGCGTGTGCGACCGGCTTGGGACGACAAGGTGCTGGCCGACTGGAACGGGCTGATGATCGCGGCGATGGCGGGCGCGTCCCGCCTGTTCGACGAACCTGACTGGCTTGACGCGGCAAGCTGCGCGTTTGATTTCGTCACCCAGGAAATGACCCGGGAAGGCCGGCTGTACCACGCGGCCCGCGATGGCAAGCTCAACCACACAGCCACGCTCGACGATTACGCGATGATGGCGCGCGCGGCCCTGGCGCTGTTCGAGGCGACCGGCAATCCCTCGTGTCTTGCGACGGCCAGGGGCTGGGTGGATGTTCTTGATGCCCATTACTGGGACGATGCCGGCGGCGGCTATTTCTTCACCGCGGACGACGCGGAAGCGCTGATCGTGCGCACCAAATCGGCCGAAGACCAGGCTACCCCGTCAGGCAATGGCGTCATCGCGGCCGTATTGGCCCGGCTCTGGTACCTGACCGGCGAGATGCGTTACCGCGACCGCGCGAACGCCGTGCTCAATGCCTTTTCAGGCGCGCTGGCGGAAAATTTCTTCCCTCTGGCCACCTTGATGAACAGCGCCGAATTCCTGCGGCGCGCGACCCAACTCATCATTGTCGGCGACCGCGACGAGACCACGACACGGGCAATGCTGCGCGCCGCGGCTTCTGTCCCGGCGCCCGGCCTGGTGCTCACGGTCATCGCGCCCGGCGCCGCGCTGCCGGCCGGCCACCCGGCATCCGGCAAAACCCAG
>JAZFSB010000039.1:0-5730 GCA_036445935.1 Alphaproteobacteria bacterium
ATCACGCCCCAGCCGATGGTGGCGCTCAGCACGGCGACAATGAAGCCCGGCTGGCGCGCGATCTCGGCCATAGGGCGCGGCGGGGTCTCCGCCGAGACCTCGCGCGGGGGCGGGAAAGTGACGAACCGCACCGCCACGATGATCAGCAGCGGTATCGCCGCCAGCACCAGGAAGGTGCCCGCGAAATCGTAGCCGGGGATCGCCTGCCAGGTCCTTTTGGCGATCTCGGGCCCGATGAAAGCGGCGACCACGGCGGCCCCGATCACCAGTGAGATGGCAATCGACCGGAACGCCTCATCCGCCACCTCGGCCGCAGCAAACCTTATCTGCTGGGCGGTCGCGTTGAAGCAGCCGAATAGTGTAGTTGCCGCGACATAGATCCAGAATTCGTGGCTGTATATCGAGAATGCGCCGACCAGCGCCGCCGTGCAGCCCAGCAACGCCCCGACCGTAAACGCCCGCCGCCGGCCCAGCCTGCGCATCATCAGCGCGGTCGGCACCGCGAACGCCGCCACCGCCTCCCATTGGATGGCATGCGGCAGGGTGGACATCGACTTGTCGGTTGCCAGCATATAGCCGACCAGGGCGGCCATCGCCAGCATCACCCCGGTCGAGATGTTGGCCAGCGCCTGGCAGAGCGCAAGCAGGGCGACGTTGCGGCGCATCAGGCCGCGAGCTGTGTGTTCACTCATTCAGGTTGCCTAACGGGGGAAATATCCACCCGATCAATGCATCGACTGGCCGCCATCGACATTGTGGGTCTGTCCGGTAATGAAGGCGCTGGCGTCCGACAACAGAAACATCACCATGCCGACCAGATCATCAGGCACTTGCGGCCGCTTGAAGCAGCGATCCTGGTCGCGCCCGGTCATATAGTTGGACGATGAAGAGGCGATCTGGGTCTCGCTCATGGTGAAGCCCGGCGTGATCGCGTTGACCCCGATCCCGTCGTCGCCGACCTCGCGCGCCAGCGCGCGCGTCAACCCGACGACGCCGGCCTTGGACGTGGTGTAGTGCAACCGATTGGGATTTCCCTGCCAAATGCGGCTGGACGAGATATTGATGATGCGTCCACCGCCCTGGGCCTTCATGTGCGGATAGACCGCGCGACAGCATAGGAAGATGCCGCGCAGATTGACTGCCATCACGGCGTCCCACTGTTCGACCGGGATGTCGAACCAGTCGCCGCGCGGCAGATTGCTCATCATCGAGGCATTGTTGATCAGACCGTCTATCCGGCCCCAGGTCTCGATGGTCTTGTCCGCCATCGCCTGGACCCGGTCGGGATCGGAAACATCGGTTGGCACCGAAATGGCCTCGCCGCCGCCGGCGCGAATTTCCTCGGCCAGCGCGTCGGCTTCCTTGGCCGCGATATCGGCCAGCACTAACTTGGCGCCGGCCTGGGACAGGCGCTGGCTGTAGAATTATCCGATCCCTGTGCCGCCGCCGGTTACGATGATGACCTTGCCGGCCACGCTATAGGCGGTGTCGACGTCGAATCCGTCTGCCATTTTATTTTCTCCCGTGTAAGGACCCACGCGTCGTACCCACGTTGGCCGTTTGTTTTCGGTTGGGTAAGAAGTGTGTAGCTTTTACCTGATTCCGCAGGCTTTGCCGATGGCGTTGTGCGCGGCGGAAAACCCCTTGAGCGAATAGGTGTCGGTGGTCCGCGTGCCGCGGCTGGATGTGCCGCGCAGGATCATCGATTTTCCCGCCCGCATCGCGGCGACCAGGGAGGTATCCTGTTTTCCGTCGTGGGTCCAGGCCCCGTCACCCCGAGTGAACAATTTGTATTTCCGCCCGTCTATTTCGACGATGGCGTTGCTGTCGGGCTTATAGACGTAGCCGGCCATCACGCTGACTTCATTGCGTGCGCCATCCTTGGCGCGGTGCGTCACCTGTATATAGGTCGGCCCGCGCCGCTTGTACTTGCCCCGCGACAGCCCGGGCACGGCGTAAACGTAGCAGAGACGCTGCTTGCCATCGCCGAGGCGATGCGCCGACCAGGCCTTGAAGACGCCAAGCTGCTTGGGTTCGGCGGCAAATGCCCCCAAAGGCGCGGCCAGTGTCCATCCGACGACCAGCATCAGCGCAATCGCGCGGGGGTATTTCACTGCGCGCCTCCCGTGCCGGCTGGTTGCGTGCGTGGGCGCCGCCGGATCACCGGCTCGCCGAAGGTATGCTCGGGCACTGGTTCCACCGGGCCGCTGGGCACCACCGGTCTGGCGCCAAAACGCTGAACCGACAACAGCCGGTCATACATCACCACCGCTCCCGCGGTGGCGACATTGAGCGAAAATGATGTTGGGATCTTTACGACATGATCGCAGCAGGCGAGCAATTCCGGCGTCAGGCTGCCACGCTCCATGCCAAGCACATAGGCGGCGTTGCGTGGGTGACGGAAGCTCGGCAGTTCAACCGCGTCGTCCATCAGCTCAACGCCGACCAGCGCACAGCCGCGTGGCAGGCACATCGACTCAAGCGTATCGAAGCTGTAAAACGGCACCTGGCCGGAGGCGTCCGACGTGTCGGATTTGCGGACAGTATCGTCATAGGCGGCGGCGACGGTAAATACGAAGCTGGCGCCAAAAGCATGCGCCGAACGAAACAGATTGCCGGCATTCATGGGCTTGGACAGCCCTTCGACACCAATTCCGAAATATCCGCGCATTACCCGATTTTCGCTCCCATGGGTGCCATATATTTGACTCGGACCCGTCATTTCAACTATCGGAACACCGGCCCCGATTCGCAACCCCTGATCGATGATTTCAGATGACCGACACCGACGATGACGCGCTGATCGCGCAATACGAAGCCTATCCCTATCCACCGCGTGTGCCGGAGGATGAAAAACGCCGGCTGATCACCGGTTCGCCCAGCCATCTGGCCGAGGTGAACCACTATGTATTCGGTGGACGGCGCGATTTCTCGCACCCGTTCCGCGCGCTGGTCGCGGGCGGTGGCACTGGCGACGCGACCATCATGCTGGCGCAGCAGCTTGCCGATGAGGGCGGCGCGTCGGAAGTCGTCTATCTCGACCTGTCGCGCGCCGCCGCCGATATCGTGAAGGCGCGCGCCCAGGTGCGCGGCCTCGACAATATCCGTTTCGTCCAGGGTTCACTGATGGATCTGCCGGCGCTTGGGCTGGGCAAGTTCGACTACATCGATTGCTGCGGCGTGCTGCACCATCTGGAGCAGCCCGAGGCGGGGCTGGCGCGGCTGCGCGATGTGCTGGCCGATGGCGGCGGGATGGGGCTGATGGTTTACGCGCCCTATGGACGGGCCGGGGTCTATCACGTTCAGGCGTTGCTCCACATGTTGGGCGAGGATGGCGATGCGCCCGCCAAGCTGGCGCGCGCGCGCGGCTTCTTCGCCGAACTGCCCGACTCCAACTGGCTGAAGCGTAACCCGCTGGTCGAAGACCACATCTCCCAAGGCGATGCCGGATTCTATGACCTGCTACTGCATAGCCGCGACCGCGCCTTCTCGGTGCCGGAAGTCGCCACGCTGGTCGCGGATGCCGGGCTTGCCATCACCGGCTTCGTCGAGCCGTTGCGCTATGACCCGCTGCCGTTGATCCAGGACGCGGACAACGCGGCGCGGGTGGGCGCATTGCCCTGGATCGGGCGCTGCGCTTTCACCGAGTTGATGACCGGCAGCCTGAAGACGCATGTGTTCTATGTCGTGCGTTCGGCGGATGCTGACGCGGCGCTTGCCCGGCCCGGCCCGGATATGGTGCCCGTGCCGGTCGAACTCGATGTCGCCCAGGTCGCCCCCATGCTGCAAGCAAAGGGCGAACTCAACGTCGATCTCGACGGGGCCAAAATTTCATTGCCGATGTCGGGGCTGGCCAGCGCGCTGCTGGCGCGGATTGACGGCGAAAGATCGATCGCGGCCATTCAAGGAGAGCTCGCCCGGATGCCGATGACGCCGGACCGTCCGGCGATGGACGAAGCTTTCGAGCAGCTTTTCGTGGCCTTCAACGGGTTGAACGTGCTGTTCCTGCGCGCGGAGAAATAAAGGAAGGGTCCTATTCAGCGGCGGTAGTGCTGGCCATCAGGCGCCAGGCCGGCAGATGAACCGTTACGCTGGTTCCTTCGTCCCGCCGGCTTTCTATCCGCAGATGGCCGTCATGCAGCTCGACAAGCGAATTGGTGAGTGGCAGCCCCAGCCCGGTGCCTTCGTGACGACGGTTAAGGTGGCTGTCGAGCTGTCCGAAGGGTTGCATGGCGCGCTCGATATCTTCGGGCGCCATGCCGATACCCGTATCACTGATGGTGATTGAAATTCCATCTTCCGATACCGCGCCGAAAATGGTGACGACGCCATTTTCCGGCGTGAATTTGACCGCGTTCGACAGCAGGTTGATCAGGATTTGCTTCAACTTTCTCTCGTCGGCGCGGATCACCGGCAGTCCGGATGGCACATTGTTGCAGAGCGTGATGCGGCCTTCCTCGGCGCGGGCGGAGACGACCCGAATGCAGCGCTCCACAACCGGGGGCAACGGGAAGGTTCCTTCGCGCAGCTCCAGTTTGCCGGCTTCGATCTTCGAAAGGTCGAGAATGTCGTTGATCACGTCATGCAGATGGGTGCCGCTCAGGTAGATATCGTGTGCATATTCGCCATACTGCTCACTGCCGAGCGGGCCGAACATTTCGCGCTGCATCAGATCGGAAAATCCGATGATGGCATTCAGTGGCGTGCGCAACTCATGGCTGATATTGGCCAGAAATTCGGTCTTGGCGCGGTTCGCCAGCTCCGCGTCCTCCTTGCTCCGGACCAGCTCGGCTTCCGCCGCCATCAGTTCGGTTATGTCGCGCAGCACGACGAGTCCACCAAGTTCACCACCCCAGGAAACCTGTGAGGCGGCAAGATCGACCCAGAATTCGGTCCCATCGAGCCGTAGCCGCTTTTGTCGCGCGGATCTGACATGGTCGCCACCCCGCATGACTCCGTTCCGCCGTTCTTCGAGTTCCGCGCGGAATTCCGGGTGGGTCAACTCGGCCAGATCGCGGCCAATCAGATCGTCCGGGGACGAGGCCCCGAACATCTCGACGGCGGCCTTGTTGCAAACCACGACCGCGCCATTGACGTTCAGGTAAATCGCATCCGGCGACAGGTCGATCAGCGTGCGGTAGCGCTCCTCGCTTTCGCGCAGCTTGCGCTCGCTTTCCTCGCCTTCGGTCACGTCCGTTACCAGGGTGACGGTGAAACCATCGGGGGTGCGGCTTTCGGTAATTGAATAATAGCGGCCCTGCATGCCGCGAAAACGGTGAGAGCCGGTGACCTGGCGATGCTGACGGTGGCGTTCGGCCAGCCATTTCTCGGCGGCTTCCTCTCCCTGGGCATCGAGCACCGATTGATGCGGCGCCTTGAGAACTTCGTCGAATGCCATGCCTTCGCGAAATATTTCCGGCTCAGGATAGAATTCCGTGCATTGGCGGTTCCACAGGACCAGGCGGTCGGACTGATCCCACAGCATGAAGCAGGACGGCATCGAACCGATGGCGTCGAGCAGCCACTGATGGTTGCGCCGGGCGCGTTCATCGGCCTGCTTGAAATCGGTGATATCGATGACCACGCCGTCCCATATCACCGCGCCGTCCGGCCGCCTGTGCGGCAGCCCCTTGGAACGCAGCCAGATGGAATTGCCGTCCATGTCGGTGATCGGGATATCGATGTCGAGCGGGGTCAGATCGTCCGCGGATGCCTTCAGACGGGCGGCGT
>JAZFSB010000040.1:0-3780 GCA_036445935.1 Alphaproteobacteria bacterium
AGCGGCCAGGGCGTCGAACAGAGCAGCGACGGTCGGTGGGCGGTGTGGATCTGCTTGCTTCACCATTGCACCGTCGGCCCGATGCGGGCCTCCCTTTGCCTAATCGACGGGAATCGCCAAATTCATGCCGCGGCCAGGCCGAGCTGCTCGATCGCCATTTCGCGCATGCGGAACTTCTGCAGCTTTCCGGTCACCGTCATCGGAAACTCGCTGACGAAGCGGATATGTTTCGGGACCTTGAAATGAGCGAGGCCCTGTTTGCAGAACTCGTGGAGTTCTTCCTCGGTCATGGTTTCGCCGGCCTGAAGCTCGATCCAGGCGACGATTTCCTCGCCGAGATATTCGTCGGGCACGCCGAACACCGCGACCTGGCTGATCTTCGGATGCCCGAACAGGTAGTCCTCGATTTCGCGCGGGTAGATGTTTTCACCACCGCGGATGATCATTTCCTTGAGACGACCGGTGATCGCGACATAACCGTCCTGATCCATGGTCCCGAGGTCGCCAGACCGCAGCCAGCCGCTTTCGTCGAGCGCGCGGGCGGTCGCGTCGGCATCGCCGTAATACCGCTTCATGATGTGGTAGCCACGAAAACAGATTTCACCGACTTCACCAAACGGCACCGTCGCGCCGCTTTCGGTATCGACGATTTTCACTTCCTGATGGGGCAGGTTGAGACCGACGGTGGAAATCCGCCGCTCAACGCTGTCGTCGCGGCTGGTCAGATGCGTCAAAGGCGAGGCCTCGGTCTCGCCATAGCCGATCAGGATTTCACTGCAATGCATCTCATCCATTACCCGCCGCATCAGCGGTTCCGGACAGGGCGCGCCCGCCATGATGCCGGTGCGAAGACTGCTGACATCGAAATCCTCGAATTGCGGATGCTCGAGCTGGGCGATGAACATGGTGGGGACGCCGTGCAGCGCCGTGCAATGCTCCTGGGAGATCGCCGTCAGGGTGGCGAGCGGGTCGAAATGCTCGGCCGGCACGACGATGCAGGCCCCGACCGACAGGCACAGCAGATTGGCCAGCACCATGCCGAAACAGTGATAGAAAGGGACCGGCACGCAAAGCCGGTCGGCTTCCGTGAAATGCAGGGCAAGGGCCGAAAAATAGGCGTTGTTCAGGATGTTGTGGTGGCTCAGCAGCACCGCCTTGGGGAAGCCTGTCGTGCCGGAGGTGAACTGGATGTTGATCGCGTCATCGCGGTCCAGCGTGGCGGTGACGGCGTCGAGCTGTTGATCGCTGATCCCGACCGCGGCCGCCAGCACGCCGCCCCAACTCAGAAAACCGGGGTGCGGCAGGTGGGTCTGCTCTGGCCCCGCAGGATCGTAAAGCACGACATGGCGCAGATACGGGAACTTGCCGGATGCGATCACCTCGCCCGCCGATGACCCCTTGGTAAGCGCGGGCAAAAGTTCCGTCATCATCGCGACGTAATCGCTGGAGCGAAAACTGGGAATGAGGAACAGCCCGGAGATTTCCGACCGCTCCATCGCGTAGGCCAGTTCACGAGGGCGATTGGCCGGGTTGATGTTGATCAGCACGGCGCCGATCTGCGCGGTGGCGATCTGCAATATCAGCCATTCGATGTTGTCGGTCGCCCAGATGCCGATTCTGTCGCCCTTGCGAAAGCCCAGCCCGATCAGGCCGCGCGCCAGGTGCCGCATTTCGGCGTTCAGCGCGCCATAGGTCAACCGCCGCCCCTGCGGCAGCGAAACGATGGCCTCCCGGTCGGCGAAGCGATCCGCGATCATGGCGAAACGCTCGGGGATCGTCTCGCCCAGCAGCGGCTGTTCGCCGCCACGGTGGAAATAGCTGAGTCTGCCCATTGCCGACCTCCTGACCAACCGATGGTTCAGTCAAACTCGTCCCAATAGTCGTCGACAGCGTCCTGGATTTCCTGGATCGTTCCGTCGTCGTGCTCGGGCTCGAACAGGTGCGCGAACCGGCCCTGAAGACGCAGATATTCCTCGACCGGCGCGCGCGGATGCGGAACCTTGGTGTGCCGGATGCGCCCGTCGACATATTCGCGCAACGGCCAGATGCCGGTATCGACGGCCAGCCTGCCTATCTCGACCGTCTTGTCGGGGGCGAACTCCCAGCCCACCGGGCAGGGAGCAAGCGCGAGGATGAAGCGGGGGCCCTTCAGCCCGGCCGCATGTTCCACCTTGCGGGCCAGGTCGACCGGTTCGGAGCCGATAACGGTCGCCGCGTAGACCGGCCTGTGCGCGGCCCAGATTTCGAACAGATCCTTCTTGTAGCCGCGGAACCCGTGCACGCCCGTGCTGGTCGCGGTTTTAGCCCCGTGCGGCGTCGCCGCCGAGGTCTGGTGTCCGGTATTCGCGTAACCTTCGTTGTCGTAGCAAAGATAGAGGAAGTCGAGGCCGCGCTCGACCGCCGCCGATGTCGCGGACAGCCCCATGCCGTAGGCCGACCCGTCGCCGGTCAGCACCACGACGTTCAGGTCCTCTTCCGGCCCGATGCGGCCCTTGTCGATCAGGATATCGAGCGCGTCGCGCACGCCCTGCGCGCCGGCCGGCGCCGAGGCCATCGAGGTGTAAAGCCAGCTTCCGTGAAACGGCGTGAACGGGTAGACCGACAAAAGCGTCATGCAGCCGGCGGCATTGACGATGACGGTTTTCTCGCCCAGCACGTCGCATACCTCGCGCAGCGCCTGCAGCCCGCCGCAGCCCGCGCAAAGCGCCGTGCCGACGCCGAGCAAATGCGTCGACGGCAAATCCTTGATGTTGTCGAAATGTCGGTCGTTCATGACGGCGTTCCCTTGATCATCCGGGCCTCGGTCTCGGCGATCGTCTGATACTTGCGCACCTCCTTCATCTCTTCGGCGGTGAACAACAGCCTGGGCTTAGGCGGCTTGCCGGTTGCCGCCGCATCGCGGCAGACCGCCGCGATCTCGAAGAATTCCTCGGCCGCGATGTCGCGGCCGCCAAGACCGGCGACGAAACTGGCGAGAATCGGCGCGTCGCGCCCCAGTTGATAGAGCGCGGATGCGATTTCTGCATAGAGGATGCCGCCCAGGCCGATCGACAGGTTCTGGTCGATCACGGCGACCGCCTTCTTACCCTCCAGCGCCGCGCGCAACGCCACGTCGGGGAACGGCCGCAGCAGGCGCGGCCGCACCAGCCCCACCTTCCAGCCCGCCTCGCGCAGACGGTCGACCGCATCCTGGGCCTTGGTCGAGAACGACCCCATCATGACGAATACGACTTCCGCGTCTTCCGTCCGGTGGCAGGCGACCGGCGCATAATGCCGCCCGAAGCGCGCGCCGAACTCGGCACAGACCTGATCGAAGACTTCCCCCGCTTTCAGGGCCGCCAGATGCGTTTCATAGCGGAAATAGGAATAGGGCGTGCCGCCCAGCACGACGACGCCCTGCGATTCAGGCGCGTTCGCGCGGAACCTGATAGATTCGGGGTCGAAGGGCGGAAGAAAGCCATCGACATCTTCGACCGCCGGCACTTCTACGGGTTCGCGCGTAAAGGACAGGTAGAACCCGTCCATATTGACGATCACCGGCAGGCGCACCGCCGGGTCCTCTGCCAGCCGATAGGCGATGAGGATATTGTCCAGCACCTCCTGGCAGGTGGCGCAATGGATCTGCAGGAAACCGCTGTCGCGCGCGGCCAGAACATCATTGTGATCGGGCTCAAGCGTAACCGGCGACGCAATCCCACGCGAAACGTTCACCAGAACGAAAGGCGCGCGCCAGCCGGGAACGGCATAGATCATCTCCATCCCGTAAAGCAGGCCCTGGCT
>JAZFSB010000041.1:0-2582 GCA_036445935.1 Alphaproteobacteria bacterium
GGCGCTGAAGCCAGAGCTCATAAATCGCGAGGGCGGCGCGTTTCTGCACCGCTTCCAATGGCTCGACGACGCATTGATCGGCGCCGTGCCGGAGACCTGGAACTGGCTTGAAGGCTGGAGCGAGACACCCGCCGGCGGCCCGCCCAACGTGGCGCATTTCACCCGCGGCGGCCCCTGGTTCGACGAATGGCGGGAAGTCGAATACGGCGAGCTGTGGCTGGCCGAAGAGGCGGCATATCTGGCCCGGAAAAACCCCGAAAATTGATTGTCGCCGCACGCCCTGCCCGGAATTGAAACTTGATGTGTCGAGGGCCACGTCATAAGAAGGTAATCCGCCAACCGGATATGAAGCCATGAAGATGAAGATTAGCACCCGAATGAGACGAGTTTCGCGCCATCTGGCTGTCGCGTTGAGCTGTGCGGCGTTGCTGTCGGCCTGCTCCGGGCTTGATATTGAAGAAGATTATCTGGTCAAGGACCCCGCGCGCCAGGGTGAATATGTCTATGAAAGCGAACTGAAGGCCCGGGGGCCCCAGACCATCTGGGGCAATGACGGATTCGATCTGTTCAATCCCGGCGGCTCGAAGAAAGGCGGCGGCGGCGGCGGCGGCATTGGCGTCAATTCGTACCTGTGGCGCGCGTCCCTGGATACTATCGCGTTCATGCCCCTGGCGTCGGCCGACCCCTTCGGTGGCGTTATCATCACCGACTGGTACGTGCCGCCCGAAACACCAAGGGAACGCTACAAGATGAGCGTTTATATCATGGGCCGTCAGTTGCGTGCCGACGGTATCCGGGTCGCGGTGTTCCGCCAGCAGATCCGCCAGCCGCAGGGCTGGATCAACACCAACGTCGCGCCGAAAACGGCGACCAGCCTTGAAAATCAGATACTGACGCGGGCGCGGCAGTTGCGCCTCGCCTCGGGGGGGCGCTGAGCGCCCGCCGCGCGCAGCACCTGATGTCGGACCGGACGTGACGCCCCCTTCCAGAACCCCCCGCTATAACGTCAAGGAAACCGAGGCGCGCTGGCAGGCGATCTGGGAGGAACGCGGCTGTTTCGTCGTTGGCGAAGACCGGTCGCGGCCGAAATATTACGTGCTTGAAATGTTCCCCTACCCGTCTGGACGCATCCATATGGGCCACGTGCGCAACTACACCATGGGTGACGTTGTGGCGCGCTATAAACGCGCGCAGGGTTTCAACGTGCTGCATCCGATGGGCTGGGACGCGTTTGGCATGCCGGCTGAAAACGCGGCGATGGAACAGAAGGTCCACCCCGGTGACTGGACCTACCAGAACATCGCCACCATGCGCGACCAGCTCAAGATGATGGGGCTGGCGCTCGACTGGACCCGCGAGATCGCCACCTGTCACCCGGAATATTACCGCCACGAACAGGTCATGTTCCTGGAATTTCTCAAAAACGATCTGATCTATCGCCGCAAGTCGCTGGTCAATTGGGATCCGGTCGACAACACCGTGCTGGCGAACGAACAGGTGATCGACGGGCTCGGTTGGCGTTCCGGGGCAAAGGTGGAAAAGCGCGAGCTGAACCAGTGGTTCTTCCGCATCACCGATTTCGCCGACGAGCTGCTCGACGACCTCAAGACGCTGGAGCGCTGGCCGGCCAAGGTCCGGCTGATGCAGGAAAACTGGATCGGCCGCTCGGAAGGGCTCAGCGTATGGTTTGCGCTGGACGGGCGCGAGGAACGGCTGCGTATCTTCACCACGCGGCATGACACCATCTTTGGAGCGAGCTTTTGCGCCATTTCACCGGAACATCCGCTGGCGACGACCCTGGCCGGGGACGACCCGAAGCTGGCCGACTTCATTGCCGAATGCCGCCGGCAAGGCACCAGCGAAGCAGCTTTGGAAAAGGCGGAAAAGAAGGGCTATGACACCGGAATTCGGGCGCGACACCCTTTGGTTGATGGCCGCGTGCTGCCCGTGTTCGTAGCCAATTTCGTGCTCATGGAATACGGCACCGGGGCGATCTATGGCTGTCCGGCGCACGATCAGCGCGACCTTGATTTCGCACGCAAGTACGGCCTCGACGTGATCCCGGTGGTGGTCCCCAAAGACGTGGACGCGGCTGCCTTCGTCATCGGCGACGAGGCCTATACCGGCGACGGCGTACACGCCAATTCCGACTTCATCGACGGGCTTGGCATCGGTGAAGCCAAGGAAGCGGTCGCCCAGCGGCTGGAAGGCACCGGCGAGGGGGCGCGCGAGATCAATTACCGGCTGCGCGACTGGGGCGTGTCGCGCCAGCGCTACTGGGGCTGCCCGATCCCGGTCATCCATTGCGAGGATTGCGGCATTGTCCCCGTGCCGAAAGCCGACCTTCCGGTACGCCTGCCCGACGATGTCGATTTCAGCGAGCCCGGCAATCCGCTCGACAGCCATCCAACATGGAACAAGGTCGACTGCCCGGATTGCGGCAAGCCGGCGCGGCGCGAAACCGACACGTTCGACACCTTTGTCGAATCCTCCTGGTATTTCGCGCGCTTCTGTTCGCCGCGCGCGGCCGAGCCGGTGGACCGGGCGGCGGTCGATTACTGGCTGCCGGTCGATCAGTATAT
>JAZFSB010000042.1:0-4868 GCA_036445935.1 Alphaproteobacteria bacterium
TGGTGCGCAGCGACGGCAAGCGCCTGGTGCTGATCGAAGGCCTCCACCGCCTCGAGGCTGCCCGCTCGCTCGGCGAGCAGACCATCATCGGCCTGTTCGTCCAGGCGCGCCGCAAATAAGGCGACCCATAGACATAACTGGCCCCGAACCCCACACGCTTGGGCAAATTGCTTGATGCGCAACGAATTCCAAGCCGGTACATTGCGGCGGATGAGGGACGAAATTCCATGCTGACCGGCGACATTCTGCGCTTTAGCGCCAGGCGCGATCCCAACCGCACGGCGCTGATCCAGGGCGCCGCGCGGGTGAGCTATGGCGAGCTCTGGGACGATTCGCTGCGCACCGCCAACGCCATCGGGGCGCTTGGTATCGGCAAGGGCGAAACGGTCGCGGTGATGAGCCTCAACCGGCCGGAATATGTCGCCATCCATTTCGGCAACGCAATGAGCGGCGCCATGCTGGTCAATCTGATGCCGGCTTACGCGCCCGAAGAGCTGGTCGCCATCCTGCAACAGACCCGGTCGCGGCTGATCATCGTCGAGGCCCCCTATCAGGAGAAGATCGCGGAAATCGCCGACCGGCTGCCGGACCTGAAACATGTGGTGGTGATCGGCGAGCCGGGGCAAGGCGGCTGGCTGCCGTTCGACCGTTTCGTCGCCGATCAGCCAGCGACCCGGCCGGAGATCGCACTGAACCCCGACGACACGTTTTCCATGACCTTTACCGGCGGCACCACGGGCCTGCCCAAGGGCGCCAAGGTGAGCCACGAAGCCCGCTTCGTCAGCGCCTATACCACGGCGATCGAGCACGAAGTGCGGGAAGCCGATACGGTCGGGCTGCTGACCCCGATGTATCACGCGATGGGGTCGTGCGTCTGGCTGCCCACCGTGGTGCTGGTGGGGGCGACCATCGTCATGCCGGCGCGCTGGGACCCCGATCAGATGGTTGAACAAACCGCGCGGCACGGGATCAACACCGTGCTGATGGTGCCGGTGCAGTTGCGCGAGCTGCTGGCGGACGCGCATTTCGACGCCGGCGCGTTGGCCACGCTGAACAACGTTGCTTGCGGCGGCGCCATCACGCCGGTCGAGCTGGTCGCCGAGATTGCCGAAAAAATGCCCTGGGCGCGCTTCACCAACCATTACGGCCAATCGGAAACCGGCCCGGTCACGCTCTTCAAGCACAACCACCCGCGCGACAAGGCGGGCACCATCGGCCGCCCCGCTTTGGGCGCCGAGGTCGAGCTGCTGGACGCGGGCGGCGCGCCCGTGCCGGTCGGCGAGCCCGGCGAGATCGTGGTCGGCGGGCCGTTCCTGATGTCGGGCTATTACAACAACCCGGAGGAAACCGAGCTCTATTTCCGCGGCGGCGACGGGCGCGGCTGGACCGGCGATCTGGGCTGCTGGGACGAGGACGGCTTCATCACGCTGGTCGGGCGGTCGAAGGACATGATCGTGTCGGGCGGCATCAATATCTACCCGCGCGAGATCGAGATCGCGCTCGAAAAACACACGTCCGTCGCGGAATGCACCGTGTTCGGCGTACCTGACGAAAAATGGGGCGAGGCGCTGGCCGCCCTGGTGGTCCGGCGCGGCGCGCGCGACCTTGATGAAGCCACCCTGACGGCCCATTGCGAAACACAGCTCGCCGGTTTCAAGCGACCCAAATTCATCCGCTTCGTGAACAACATCCCCAAGACGCCGTCGGGCAAGGTGCAAAAGCCCAAGCTGCGCGACGCCTTTCTGAAGGAACTGGAAAAGACCTGAGGCGTGAAATCATGGACCATGACCGAGGAAATCTGGGGGCGATCTTCGCCGCGCACGCGGACAGCGATCGGGCCGCCATTATCGACCTTGCCGATGAGGCGGCGCCGCGCGAGGTCACCTATGCCGCCCTTGACGCCGCCTGCAACGCCGTCGCCCGGGCGCTTGTCGCCCGCGGGCTAAAGGTCGGCGACCGGATCGCCATTCTCGGCCTCAACCGCCACGAATTCATCGCCGTGATGTTCGGCGCGATGCGCGCCGGAATCGTCCCGGTGCCAATCAACATCAAGCTGCCGGCGCGCGGTGTCGCGGAAATCGCGAACGACGCCGGCGCGAAGCTGGTCTTTACCGACGCGGGCGCGCGCGCGCTCTGTCCGCCCGACCTTCCGGTCGTGGAATTCGATGGCGATTTTGCATCCTTTGGCGACCCCGGCCCGTTTGAGCCCACCGCGCCCGGCGATGACGGGGTGGCGTTCCAGCCCTATACCTCGGGCTCGACCGGGCGGCCGAAGGGTGTTTTGCTGTCGCACAAGGCGCATATCTGGGTCGCCCGTTCGCTGGCAGAAAACCGCAAGATCATGCCGGGCGACGCGCTGCTGGTGGCGGCCCCGCTTTATCACAAGAACGCCATGAACATCGTCAAGTCGGGGCTGGCGGCGGGCGGCACCGTCGTGCTGCTGCCGCGCTTCGACGCCGCCGCCTATATCCGCGCCGCTGGGCGTTACCGCGTCAAGGCGCTGTCGGGCGTGCCCACCATGTACGCGCTGATGCTGCAACAAACCGACTTGATGGCCGAGACCGATCTGTCGGCGGTCCGGCTGCTGACACTGGGCTCGGCGCCGACCTCGACAGCCTTGTTCGACACGCTGAGCGCCACCTTCCCGCAGGCCGAGGTGCGCCTCAGCTTCGGCATCACCGAAAGCAGCCCGGTCATGTTCGGCCCGCACCCCGATGGGATAAAGGCGCCGCGCAGTTCGATCGGCTGGGCGCTGCCCGATACCGAAATACGTTTGGAAGGCGGCGATACTGAAGACCAGGGCGTGCTGGTGGTGCGCACGCCCGGCATGATGCTGGGCTATCACAACATGGCGGAAGAAACCGCGCGGCGGCTCAAGGACGGCTGGTTCGACACCGGCGACATCCTGAAGCGCGACGCCGAAGGCTGGTACTATTTCGTCGGCCGGGTCGACGACATGTTTTCGTCCGGCGGCAACAACATCTATCCCGGCGAGGTCGAAAGCGTGCTTGAGCGGCATCCCGACATCTATCAGGCAGTGGTGGTCGCGGCCCCGCATGAGCTCAAGGGCAAGGTGCCTTTCGCCTATGTCGTGCCCCGCCCGGACGCGGCCTTGACCGAGGACGCGGTCAAGCAATACACGCTGGAAAACCTGGCGCCGTCGCACCACCCGAGACGGGTGTTCTTCCTCGACGCGCTGCCGCTGGCCGGCACCAACAAGATCGACCGCAATGCGCTGAAAACTCGCGCGGCGGAGTCGGCATAACGGGGCCAAACAACATGAACAACACCACGGGAGCAGAAAAATGGCGGTAAGGCTGGGCATGCGGTTCGACGGGTTCGACTCCGTCGGGGAAACCATCGAGGTCGCGCAGCAGGCTGTTGCCGCCGGCGCCAATACGATCTGGATGGCCGAGCATCTCGGCTATCGCGAGGCGGTGGTGAGCTGCATGGCGTTCGCCATGAAGACGGAAAAGGCGATGGTCGTGCCGACCGCGATCATGCCCTATCTGTGGCACCCGATGCAGGTCGCGATGCAGATGGCGACCATCGCCGAAGCTTTCCCCGGCCGGGCCGGGGTCGCGGTATCGATCGGCAATCTGATGAACTTGGGCGAATCGGGGGTAAAGCCGACCAAGATGGTCCGCGTGATCCGTGAATATGTCGAGGCTCTGCGGGGATTATGGTCAGGCGAGGCGGTCGAACAGGATGGCCATGCCTGGCAGTTGAACGGCGCGCGGCTGGCCTTCACCCCGCCCGAGCCGATCCCCATTTTCGTGGCGTCCACGGGTCCGCAAATCCTCAAGCTGTCCGGGCGGATCGCCGACGGGGTGCTGTTTTCCGGCGGGCTGTCGCTCGGCTTCACGCGGATTTGCGCGGAATACGCCAATGAGGGCCTCAAGGCGGCTGGGCGCGATCCGTCCGGGTTCCGCAAGGCGGGCTTCGTCTATTTCGCCTGCTCGCGCGATGGCGTCACGGCGGTCAATTCCAACAAGCGCAAGCTCGCCTTCCTGTTCCGCAACCCGGCGCAGGACAAAAATATCGCGTCCGTCGGCATCGATATCGACCACGCACGGATCATGGAGCTGGTGCGCGAACGCAAGCTCGACGAGGCGGCCGCCCTGGTGCCCGACGAAGCGGTGCCGCAATTTTCGGTCGCCGGCACGCCGGATCAGTGCCGCGCCCAACTGCAAGCCTATATCGACGCCGGTGTCGATGAGCCGGTGATCGAGGTCAGCGGCTCGGATGAGGAAAAAGAACTCGCGCTCGAAGTGATCCGCGATTTCACCAGCGGAAACTAAGAGGAAACAGACAATGGCCAACAGAATAGGCATCCGCTTCGACGGGTTCGAAAACACAGCCGAAACCATCCGCGTCGCGCGAGCGGCGGAAGACGCCGGCGCCAGCGGCATCTGGATGACCCAGCATCTCGGCTATCGCGACGCTTTCGTGTCGGCCATGGCGTTCGCCATGCAGACCGAGCGCGCGATGATCGTGCCCGCCGCGGTCACGCCCTACATGTATCACCCGACCACGACGGCGATGACGTTTGCGACGCTGGCCGAGGCGTTTCCCGGCCGCGTCGGGGTCTCGGTCGCCATCGGCAATCTGCTCGATCTCAAGGAATCGGGCCGCGTGCCGGGCGACGCCGTCCAGGCGGTAGAGGATTACGTTGCCGATTTGCGCCAGCTCGCCTCGACCGAGCCCGCAAAAGAAGACCGCGAAGCCTACAGCCTGAACGGCGCGCGGTTGATGTTCTCACCGCCCACCCCGCCGCCGGTCTATATCACGGCGCTTGGCAGCGAAGTCGCGGAGAAGGCCGGGCGCATCGCCGACGGGATATTGCTGTCGGCCGGGTTCTCGGTGCC
>JAZFSB010000043.1:0-2928 GCA_036445935.1 Alphaproteobacteria bacterium
ACTTTTCGCAACGGAGAAATCGTGGCCCTGTTCGCCAGCACCTGCCATGTCGTCGATATTGGGGGCCGCGGCATGACACCCGATGGCCGCCAAATCTATGAAGAAGGGCTGTATATCCCGCTGATGCATTTCGCCCGGGCGGGCAAGGTGGAACAGGCGGTGTTAGACATCGTCGGCGCCAATGTTCGCGAGGCGGTTCAAGTCATCGGCGATCTGCATTCGCTCGCGACCTGCAACGAAATTGCGTGCCGCCGCCTGGTCGAGATGATGGACGGGTTCGGCATCACCGACCTCGACCGTCTGGGAGCGCATATTCTCGCCAAGTCGAAGGCGGCAACGTTGGAGGCAATCGGCAAGCTCACGCCCGGCACCTATAAGCACACGATGCGCATCGATGGGTACGAGGAGCCGGTCGACCTGGTCGCCACCATGACCATCGGCGAGACCGGTATCGACGTCGATTTCACGGGAACCTCGGGCATATCGTCCTACGGGATCAACGTGCCCGTCTGCTATACCGAGGCCTATGCCTCGTTTGGCGTCAAATGCATCGTCGCGCCGACCGTTCCCAACAACCAGGGCTCGCTCTCGGTCATCCGGATCACCGCGCCCCAGGGTTCTATCCTAAATGCCGAACACCCGGCGCCCGTCGCGGTTCGCCATGTCACGGGTCAGATGCTGCCCGACGTCGTATTTGGATGCCTGAACCAGGCGCTCGACGGTTCGGTGCCGGCGGAAGGCACGTCGTGTCTGTGGAACCTGTACGCTTTCGGTGGGCCGGGCCGGGTCGACGCGGACCCCAAGGACCTCGTCGACGCCATCCCGTTTACCGTGCTCAGCTTCCATTCGGGCGGCACCGGCGCGCGGCCCGGCAAGGACGGCCTGTCCGCCACCGCGTTTCCAAGCGGCGTGCGCAACGTCCCGGTCGAGGTTACCGAGGCAATTTCACCACTCATAATCTGGCGCAAGGAGTATCGCGAGAATTCCGGCGGCGCCGGCACCTATCGCGGCGGGTTGGGCCAGGTCATGGAACTCGGCTTGCTCGAGGACGCGCCGTTTGCGTTCAGCGCGTTGTTCGATCGAATCGACCATCCGCCGCGGGGCCGAGACGGCGGCACGCCGGGCGCTGCCGGCAATATTCGCCTTGCCTCCGGCGGGCAGCTAAATGGCAAGGGAACTCAGACGATCCCGAGCGGCGATCGGGTGGTTATCGAGATGCCCGGCGGTGGTGGCCTCGGCGACCCCCTGGCGCGCGATCCGGCGTTGGTGGCCGCCGACTTCGTGGCTGGCTTGATATCGCGCGAGGTGGCGCGGGACGCCTATGGCGTCATTCTTGCCGACGATGGCGGGATCGACGACGCAGCAACCGCGACCCAGCGCGCGAAAGGCGCTGGGTAATCCCGGCCGCCGTCAGGCGCTGTCTCCGACGGTCAGAACCGTCTTGCCCATGGTTTTGCGGGCGGCGAACAAGTTCATCGCGGTCTTGAATTCCTCGAACGGATAGCGCCCGGTCACCTCCGGCTTGACCTTCCCCGCGAGGTACAGATCGAACAGATCGGCCATTGCATTGTGCACGGTCTCGGGCTTGAACCTGAAATGCATATCCAGCGCGATGCCCGCCAGCGTAAGGCTTTTGATGTTAAAGTAATTTGCCTTGGCCACGGGGATACGGCCCGAGGCGTAGCCGATTGTGGCAATCCGCCCGAATATGGCGAGCGCCCTGAGCGAGCCGTCGAACACGTCGCCGCCGACCGGATCGAGAACGATATCGACGCCGCGTTCGCCTGCAACAGCGAAGACCTGGTGGCGCAAATTTTCCCTCAAATCGTCGACCGAAAGATCGATGGCGTGATCCGCGCCGTTATCAAGCGCCAGCTGGCGCTTTTCCTCGGTGATGTCGCCGGCGATGACCAGCGCCCCCTTGGCCTTGGCGATCTGGACACCGGCGAGACCGATACCGCCGCCGGCGCCATTGACCAGCACACTCTCGCCATCCTCGTATCGGCAGCGCATCATTAGGGAAACATGCGCGGTGGGAAAGACCGTGCCCATAGCCGCTGCGCCGACGAAATCCATCTCCTCGGGCATGACGAAGCTGCGGTCCTCCGGGGCGACCACCTTCTCGCTGTAGGCGCCCCACCTGACCTGGGCGAGCGCGCGGTCGCCGACCTTGAAGCGCGTAACCTCCGCCCCAACCGCCGAAACCACGCCGGCTGCGTCGCGGCCCGGCGTGAAGGGTCGGTCGGGTTTGGTCTGATACAACCCCTGGACCATAAGCGTATCGGGAAAGTTGAGGCCGATGACCTGGGTGTCGATCAGAATTTCCTTTGGTCCCGGCACGGGATCGGGCAGTTCTTCGATCTCGTGCGAGTCGATCGGCCCGAATTTATTAATCACTACTGCACGCATCTGTACGTTCCTTCCAATTCCTTAATGTGGCCGACCGGCCGGCCGTAAGTGATCACACCAGACGATATTTTCGGCCCAGCCGGATAATGACGCCGTCTTCGACCGCACCAACCCTTGTGAGACAAACCCGCTATACGCGCCATTGCGGGGACAATAATACGCGCTCACCGGGCGAACAAGGTCCGTAGACAGCTTGGTAAAGAGAGTCCTCTCCATACCTCCAAAGATCGATGGGACCGCGCTTTACAAGCGTGCACGGTCGTTATCCGACCGAAGCCGCCGGCAGGCGGTACGTGTCCAGAGGCTGGGCCTTTTGATAGGCGGGCCTGGCCTTGAGACGCTTGACCCAGTCCGCGGTACCGGACGAATTCGCCCACAGATCCGCCATGCCGAGGTGTTCGATGCGGTCGATGACGGGCGCGGCCGCGATGTCGGCAAGGGAATAGCTGTCGCCTGCGAGCCACCGCGTTTGAGAAAGGGTCTCTTCCATGCGCTTGAAGGCGGCTGCGAGCCGACGCC
>JAZFSB010000044.1:0-2409 GCA_036445935.1 Alphaproteobacteria bacterium
CGTCGTCCGTCGTTCAGCGGCGTTATCCGGTTAACTCGCTATCGGAATCAATCAAAAACTGTGTTTCAATGTCATTCCTCCTCACAACACGCCGCGCAAGACACGTAATGGCGACCAACAAAACCACACCAACACCTGCCTTCGACACTGATCCAGGCCGCGAGGACAGATCACCTTGGCCAGGCAGCGAAGCCGACGTCTCGGCCTGGACGGACAAATATTTCAAACGCACTCAGGCGGTCGTCGAGAAATTCGGCGATGCCAACGTTACCTATGCGCTGTTCATGCGCCGCCCCGTTGTCTCCGCACCCAAACTCGCGATCGACTGGCTGGAGGCGATGGCATGCCGCCGGGGCACGTCCTTCGAAATCGATCTGCGCTACCGGGAAGGCAAGTGGGTCGGCGCCGGCGAGCCAATATTTTATATCACCGGCGCGTTTCGACACCTGGTCGATCTTGAAACCCTGATGCTGCAAAAGCTTGGCCCGGCCTGCGTCGCGGCCTACAACGCCTATACCATGTGCGCCGACCTGCCCGGCACCGCGTTCCTCGCCATGGATGCGCGGCACTGCGCCGGGGCCGAGATGGCCGACATGATGGCCTACGCGGCATCGGTTGGGTCGCGCCGGGCGCAAGCCAAGTCGGACGCGACCGGCTTCATCGGCAACGCGACCGACGCGACGGCGCATTATTTCGGCCAGGAATCGGGGCTTGGCACCATGCCGCACGCGCTGATCGGCTATGCCGAATCCACCCTGCGCGCGGCGGAAATGTATGACGCGGTCTATCCCGATCAGCCGCTGACCGTGCTGGTCGATTATTTCGGCCAGGAAATATCCGATTCGCTCGCCGTATGCGACCGTTTCCCCAAGCGCGCGGCGTCCGGCGAGCTTTCGGTCCGCATGGACACGCCGGGCAGCCGCTTCATCGAAGGGCTGGACCCGACCATGTCCTACGCCGTGCTGGAACGCCATGTGCCAGAGGTCGTGCGGGGCTATCGTTCGGAAAGCGAGCTTGCCTATCTGGTCGGCGCCGGGGTATCGGCGGCGGCGATCTGGCGGCTGCGCGAAACGCTCGACCGCGAAGGCTTTCCCAAGGTCAAGATCATCGCTTCAAGCGGATTCGGGCCAGCCAAATGCCGCATCATGGCCGAAGCCAAGGCCCCGATCGACGTGATCGGCACCGGCAGCTACCTGCCCGCGACCTGGAGCGAAACCTACGCAACCGCGGATATCGTCGAATATGACGGCAAGCCCAGGGTCAAGCTGGGCCGCGAATTCCTGCTGCGGCGGTAGAGGTTTCTGGCCTAACGCGGAATCGCACCGGCCCGCTAATTTTTTTCTGGCCTTTAACGCCTTCCCCGCACCCACACCATTGTCGCGATAACGCTGGCGGCGAGCGCCAGCGCGTACCAGATGAAAGCGTAGCGCAGATGGTTGTCGGGAAGCGCCGCAATGGCCGCGCCGCCCTTGGGCCAGCCGCCGGGGTTCGGCGCCGCGCCCGCGACCAGCCACCAGCCGGCGACGTGATCGAGCTTCCGGGCCGCCGCCATTTCATCGGGCGATACCCGGAACCATTGGCCTTTTTCGGGTTCGTTGTCGGGCATGAACCGCCCCCGGGGTCCGGGAAGCCGCGCGAAGCCCACAATCGTCACCACGCCCGTCACCTGACCCGCGCTACGCAGCACCGGTGTCTTGTGCTTAACCGAAACCCAGCCGCGATCGACCAGAACGAGGCCACCGCCGGCAAGACCAAGCGGCGTGACCACGCGCCAGCCGGGCCGCCCCTTGCGCACGCGCGGGCCGATCAGCATCTCGGCATCATGCCGCAAGGTTCCGGTCAGGCTGACAGGCTGGTAATCGGTGACGGTGACGGCGGCGGCGGCGGTAACATTGGTGGGGGGTTGCGACGCTATCGCCTGGCGTTCGGCGACCAGGGCGCGCTTCCATTGCAGCCGGTCGAGTTGCCAGGTCCCGAGCGCCAGCAGGACCCCGATCGCGCCGAGGGCCGCGACCACAAATCCCGCGCCCGGCCGGCGCGATTCCTGGGCGGCGTCATTCATCATATTCGTGCCGCAGGTTTTTGAAATGGAACGCCATCACCATAATTTTCCTATATTATTAAGTTTTTTTAATATGTTAATAATCGAAACGACCCTTTCGGGTAACACATGGGTAACACCGCACCCCCATTTCGTGGCGGTCAGCGGTAAAAATTCGATACCACGAGGTGGGCTATCATCCAAGGCGTCGTGTTGGGGCGAGGCCCCCTGCCGTCACCTACAATTCTAGCGCGCCGGGGCGTCTTTTCACCTACTTTTCCGCAACGAGCCCAGACATGCACCGCCATCATCCCCTCCGGCGAACCACCGCGCCGATCAGAGTCCGCTTACCCCCCGACAGGTGGCTA
>JAZFSB010000045.1:0-2190 GCA_036445935.1 Alphaproteobacteria bacterium
TGTGCTCGATGCATGCGCGCACCGAATTCCCCGATGAAGAACGCCGCCTGATGCGCCGCTGCGTCATCGAGGGCCAGGCGATTACCGGCTGAAAACGACAACATTCGTCATGCGCGGGTCAAGCCCGCGTATGACGAGATGGGGGTGAGCGCGTTAAGGTGACCGGCACTCGCCGCCTATGTCTCGGCCGGCGGGTCTTCGGTTTCGGGCGCTTCACGGTCGAATATTTCGTTGAAGGCGCTGACCGCGGCGGCCGGGCCTTGCGGATGGGCGAACACGCCAGCCGACACCGCGATAAAGTCGGCGCCCGCCGTCACCAGCCCCCGGCAGTTTTCCACCGTGATGCCGCCAATGGCGACGCAGGGCACGGTGACCATGCTTTGCCAATTCTCCAGCAGCTCGGGTTCGGGCGCGAAGCGGCGCGGCTTGGTCCCGCTTTCGAAGAACGCGCCGAAGGCGACATAGTCGGCGCCCGCGTCCGCCGCCGCGACAGCAAGGTCCATTGATCCGTGACAGGTGACGCCGATGATGGCGTCCTCGCCCGCGATCTCCCTTGCATCGGCATAGGGCGTGTCGTCCTGCCCGACATGGACCCCGTCGCAGCCAAGCTCGGCGGCAAGGTCGGGCCTGTCGTTCAGGATGAAGGCGACATCGTGCGCGGCCGTGATCGGCATCAACGCCTCGACCGCGCGGCGCAACACGTCATCCCCGACATCCTTCAGGCGAAGCTGGAAACAGGCGACATCGCCCGCGTCCAGCGCCGCCGCCAGCGCCTCGGCGAAGTCCGGCCCGAGGACCGGCGGGGAAATCAGGTAAAGGCGGCAGCGAGCGGGAATTGGAATGGCTCCTTTATAAACCCGCTCCGGCCCGCTCCCCCACCCGGCCACCCATAGGAGTATCCCGTGGGGTGGCCGGGTGGGGGAGCGGGCCGGAGCGCTCAAACGTCTAGGCTTTACCCTGATAGATCTTGATGATCGTATCGAGCATCGCCAGCGCGTCTTCGCGTGGGCGCTGGAAGGTGTTGCGGCCGATGATCGAGCCGCTGGCGCCACCGTCGCGCAAGGCCCGCACTTCGTTCAGGATGCCGTCGAGGTCCTTGGCCTCGCCGCCCGAGAACACCACGATGCGCCGCCCGTTGAAGCAGCTCTGCACGACATGGGCGATGCGCGCCGACAGTGTCGAGATGTCGATGTTCTGCGTTTCGTAGACTTTCTTCGCGGCGTCGAGATACAGCGCGTCGGTCGGCGGCTTGACCTTGACGATATGCGCGCCCAGCAGACACGCCAGGTGGGCGGCATAGGCGCAGATATCAATCGCCGTCTCACCCTCGCGTGTCAGGTTGCCGCCGCGCGGATAGGACCACATCACGACCGCCAGCCCGCACGACTTGGCTTCCTCGGCCAGTTCGCGAATCTCCTCGATCAACTCGTACTGGTCTTCGGAGCCGGGATAGATGGTGAAGCCGATCGCCGCGCAGCCCAGCCTGAGCGCATCATTAACCGAAGCGGTCACGGCCTGGTCCTTGTTGGTGGAAAGCGAATTGGCGCTGTTGCATTTGAGAATGGTCGGGATGGCCCCGGCGAACGTATCGGCGCCCGCTTCCAGCGAGCCGAGCGGCGCCGCATAGGCCGACAGCCCGGCATCAATGGCGATCTGGTAATGGTAGTGCGGATCGTAGCCCGCCGGGTTGGGCGCGAAACTGCGCGCCGGGCCGTGCTCGAACCCCTGATCGACTGGCAGGATCACCAGCTTTCCCGAGCCGCCGAGGCGGCCATTCATCAGGATGCGCGCAAGATTGCCCTTGGTGCCCGGATTGTCGGATTCATATCCGGCAAGAATTTTTCTGACTTTTTGTGTGACCTTCATCGCGTTTCTCCTGACTTGGTGCCGCCCATGGGCGGTTTATAACCTATTCCGGCGCGGGTGAAAAACCATCCCGCCGACCTGACAGACGTTCCCGGCAGGCGGCTTCCGGATGTGCTTCGCCGGCCAGTTCCAGCGCGCCCCGCGCGGGACCCGCGAGCACGGCGCCCGATGCTTCGGCGATCGACGCCAACCGCGCGCGGGCGCGGCCCCGGCCGGTGAACCTGATCTGTTTGATGCCGTGGCGCAGCGCCGCCAGCGCATGGCCCGGGGCCGCGCCGCAATCGAGCACGCCGGATATTTCGATTTCAGGAAACTCGGTAGCGA
>JAZFSB010000046.1:0-3648 GCA_036445935.1 Alphaproteobacteria bacterium
GCGGCTGAGCGCCGCGGCCGTGACAGCACCATGACAACCCCGCGCCCGGCGCCGAATTCGCTGGCCGCGCGCGATGCGGCGGCGCTGCTCCATCCCTACACAAATGCCCTCGCCAACGAGGCGGACGGGCCGCTGGTCATCGAGCGCGGCCAGGGGGTGTTCGTTTATGACGAGAACGGGCGCGACTATATCGAGGGCATGGCCGGGCTGTGGTGCGCCTCGCTCGGCTTCGGGGTCGAGCGGCTGGCCGACGCCGCCGCGCGCCAGATCAAGCGGCTCAATTTTTATCACGGCTTCAACCAGAAGAGTCATCAGCCACAGATCGAACTGGCCGAAAAGCTGCTTGAGATCGCGCCGGTCCCGATGTCCAAGGTGTTTTTCGCCAATTCGGGCTCGGAAGCCATCGACAGCGCGATCAAGCTGATCCGCTACCGCGCCAACGCGCTGGGCCAGAAGGACAAGAAGAAGATCATCGGTCGGGTGAAGGGCTATCACGGCGTCACCCTGGCTGCCGCCAGCGTCACCGGGGTGCCGGTCAACCACCAGGCCTTCGACCTGCCGATCGAGGGGTTCCTGCACACCGACTGCCCGCATTACGCGCGGGCAGCCAAGCCTGGCGAGAGCGAAGAGGACTACGCTAGCCGGCTGGCCGCCAATCTCGACACGCTGATCGAAGCCGAGGGGCCGGAGACGGTCGCCGCGTTTTTCGCGGAACCCGTCATGGGAGCCGGCGGCGTGCTGGTCCCGCCGGCGACCTATTTCGCAAAGATCCAGGCAGTGCTGAAAAAGCACGACGTGTTGTTTCTGGCTGACGAGGTGATTTGCGGCTTCGGGCGGACCGGGGCGATGTGGGGGTCGGAAACCTTCGCGATCACGCCGGACATCATCACCTGCGCCAAGGCCCTGTCGGCGGGGACCCTGCCGATCTCGGCCGTGCTGATGTCGGAAGCGGTCTATCGTCCGATCGCCGAGCAAAGCGCCGAGATCGGCACGCTGGGCCACGGCTTCACCTATTCTGGACATCCGGTGTCGGCCGCGGTCGCGCTGGAAACGCTGGCGATCTACGAAGAGATGGGGCTGATCGACCATGTCCGAGCCACGTCACCCGCCTTGCAGGATGGCATCCAGGGCTTCGCCGATCACCCGCTGGTGGGCGAGGTCGGTGGCATCGGCATGCTGGCCGTCGCCGAACTGGTCGCCGACAAAAAAACCGGCGCGCCGTTCGATCCCGCGCGCAAGGTTGGGCCCTATCTGCTGGGCCGCGCCCAGGCGCACGGGCTGATCGTGCGCGCGCTGGGCGACCGCATCGCGTTTTCACCGCCACTGGTGATCAATAACGACGAAATCGCCGAAATGTTCACCCGCTTCGGACGCGCGCTCGACGACACTGCGAGCTGGGCTGGATCGTGATCCGCTTGCGTGGCCTTGCTCCGGCTTAACTGGCTCATGATCCCGGATGATTGCCTGACAAAAGTTAACTGGTTAGCAAAGATTTAACGCGACAATCCGATTGACCGGCTACCCCTGCTGAAATGCCGCCGGAAATTGGTGATTTTCATGAAATAAGCAGGTGCTATAGTCGGTTTATCCTATAAACGGAAATCCACCGATTTGGCGGATAGAGTGGGGAAAATGGATTACGACGACTTTTTCGACACTGCGATCGGCAAACTGCGCACCGAAGGCCGATATCGCGTGTTCGCCGACCTGGAACGACACGCCGGCGACTTTCCGCATGCCACCAGCCACCAGCAATCGGGTCCAGCCGAAATCACCGTCTGGTGCTCGAACGACTATCTCGGCATGGGCCAGAATCCAGATGTGATCGCGGCCATGCAGGACACCGCCGGGCGGCTCGGCGCCGGATCGGGCGGCACTCGCAACATTTCGGGCACCACCCATTGCCATGTGGTGCTGGAACGTGAACTGGCCGAGCTGCACCGAACGGAAGCGGCCCTGGTCTTTACTTCGGGCTATGTCGCCAACGAAGCGGCGCTGTCGACGCTGGCCGGCCACATGCCGGGCTGCGTGCTGCTGTCCGATGAACTCAACCACGCCTCGATGATCGCGGGCGTGCGCCATAGCGGCGCCGAAAAACGGATATTCCGCCATAACGACCCGGTCGATCTGGAACGCCATTTGGCCGAAATTCCGGCCGATCGGCCCAAGATCATCGTGTACGAATCCGTCTATTCGATGGATGGCGACATCGCACCGATCGAGACCTTCTGCGACCTCGCCGACAAGTACGGCGCGCTGACCTATCTGGACGAGGTTCACGCGGTCGGCATGTATGGCCCGCGCGGCGCCGGCGTGGCCGAGCGCGACGGGGTGATGCAGCGCATCGATGTAATCCAGGGCACCCTCGCCAAGGCGTTCGGCGTGATCGGCGGCTATATCGCCGCCAAGGCATCGCTGGTCGATTTCGTACGGTCCTATGCCAGCGGCTTCATCTTTTCCACCTCGCTGCCGCCGGCCGTTGCCGCCGCCGCGACCACCAGCGTACGTCATGTGCGCGACAATGGCGTGGAACTGCGCAAGCACCATCAGGAACGCGCGGCAACGCTGAAGCGGCTGCTGACCGAGGCTGGCCTGCCGGTCATGCCGTCAGTGTCGCACATCGTCCCCGTCATGGTCGGCGACGCGGCGCTGTGCAAACGCGTCTCCGATGAGCTGATGAGCGGCTTCGGCATTTATGTCCAGCCGATCAATTACCCGACCGTACCGCGCGGCACCGAACGGCTGCGCTTCACGCCAAGTCCGCTGCACAGTGACGAGGACATGGCGCATCTGGTTGCTTCCCTGCGGGAAGTGTGGAGCCGTTTCGATATCAAATGCGCGGCCTGACGTTTTACGTTAAAGCGGCACCGGCCCACTCCCCCTCCCGGCCACCCATAGGATACTCGCATTGGGTGGCCGGGAGGGGGAGCGGGCCGGCGCCGATTCCGCGTGAGCGGAAAATGCGCTAAATTCTGGGATCCCTGATCGGCAGGCCGAACCGGGCGCGGCCGTAATTGGCGGCCTGGGCGTTCCAGGCGACGCTGACCTGACACGCCACCGCGTGGACGTCGCGCCAGGCGCGCTGGATGGGGCTTTCCGGCGACATGCCGCGCATGCCGGCGAGGTCGTACAAACGGTCCACCGCGCGGACGCAGAGCAGCACGACATAGGCGTTGTTGCGCTTCCAGCGAACCCGTTGCAACTCATCGGGAAAGGTTTCGGCCTCGGTCATCCGCGTCGCCGTCTCGCAATCGCGTATCGCCAGCGTATGGGCGGCGGTGATCTCGGCGTCGGATTCTGAAAGCCGCAGATGAACCACCGGCTCGTCCGACAGCGCGGCGCCGCCGGCGCCGACGCGGGTTTCGATGTCGCCCTCGGTAAGCTCCAGCACGCCCCTTGCCAACCCGATCGCGGGCGCCGAGAACTGCCGGCCCGCGATCCCCCAGAACGGCAGCCGGTAAAGCGGGCCGGGGTTGATCGCGCTGCCCGGCGTCGGCCCACCCTTCATTTCAAGCGAGCTGATCATCCGGTAATCGGGAATGAACACCTGTTCCATCTTCACCGACCGGCTGCCGGTCGCCGACAGGCCGGTGACGAACCAGTCGTCGATCACCTCATAGTCGGATTTCGGCAACATCGCGAAGCGAT
>JAZFSB010000047.1:0-2070 GCA_036445935.1 Alphaproteobacteria bacterium
AGGAAAACGTGTTTCACGCTTTTGATAAGCTGAAGCGCGACGGGCGCGCCGTTCGCTGTCCCGATCAGGTGTTCGCCTTCACCGATCATTACGTGCCGACGCGCGATCGGGCCAACGGCATTCCTGACGCGGAAGCCCGCAACATGGTCGAGATGATGCGGCGCAACGCCCAAGAACACGGCATCACCCTGTTCGGGCTGGGCGATCCGCGCCACGGCATTTTGCATATCGTGCCGCCGGAACAGGGCATCACACAGCCGGGCGCGATCATCGCGGGCGCTGATTCGCACAGCTCGACCCATGGTGCGCTGGGCGCGTTCGCCTTCGGGGTCGGCGCCTCAGAGGTAGCGCATGTGCTGGCCACCCAGACCTTGTGGCGCCGCCGGCCACGCACCATGCGCATCGATGTGCCGGATGCGCTGCCGCCGGACGCTACCGCCAAGGACCTGATCCTGGCGATCATCGGACACATCGGGGTCGGCGGCGGCACCGGCCATGTCATCGAATATACCGGCGCCGGCATTGCCGCGCTCTCGGTTGAGGCCCGCATGACGCTGTGCAACATGTCGATTGAAGCCGGCGCGCGGGCCGGGCTGGTGGCACCGGATGAGGCGACCCTTGCCTATATCAAGGGGCGTCCCTACGCGCCGACGGGTGAGGCGTGGGACCGCGCGGCCGCGTTCTGGCGCACCCTTGTCACCGATGACGGCGCCAGCTTCGACCGCGAGGTGACGATCAATGCCGGCGATCTGGCGCCGATGGTGACCTGGGGCACCAGCCCGGAGGACGTGCTGCCGATCACCGATGTGGTGCCCGATCCGGCGGACGAGCCCGATGCCGGCCGGCGCGAGAAGATGGAGCGCGCGCTCGGCTACATGGCGCTGACCCCGGGGACCAAACTCACCGATATCGCCATCGACCGGGTGTTCATCGGGTCCTGCACGAACGGCCGGATCGAGGATTTGCGCGCGGTGGCCGGCGTGGTGAAGGGACGCGCGGCCCGCGTCGCGGCGATGATCGTGCCGGGCTCGGCCCTGGTGAAGGCGCAGGCCGAGGCCGAGGGGCTCGACGCCATCTTCCGCGACGCGGGGTTTGAGTGGCGCGACGCGGGCTGTTCGATGTGCGTTGCCACCAACGGCGACATGCTGGAGCCGGGCGAGCGCTGCGCCTCGACATCGAACCGCAACTTTGAAGGCCGACAGGGGCGCGGCGGGCGCACCCATCTGCTCAGCCCCGCAATGGCGGCGGCCGCCGCCATCACCGGCCGCTTGACCGATGTGCGCAAACTTGGCGAGACGGGCTGAACAATGGAACCGTTCACGCAATTGACCGCCATCGCCGCCCCGATCGAGCTGCGCAACGTCAATACCGACATGATCTTCCCGGCGCGCTTCATGCGAAAGCCGCGCGACGAGGCCTATCCGCTCTATATGTTCCACGACCGCCGTTTCCGGCCCGACGGGACGGAAGACCCCAACTTCGTGCTCAACCAACCGGCATATAGGGACGCGCGCATCATTGTCGGCAACGCCAATTTTGGCTGTGGCTCGTCGCGCGAGCCCGCCGTCTATGCGCTGCATGATTACGGCTTCCGCGCGCTGATCGCGCCCGGCTTCGGCGATATCTTCGCCGCCAACTGTGTCAAGAACGGGCTGCTGGCCGTGCGGCTGGGTGATGACGACGTGGCGGTCCTGCGCGCGCTGGTGACGGAAACTCCGGGCACGGAAATTACCATCGACCTGCCGTCCCAGACCGTCAGCGCGCCGGGCATAGAGCCGCTGACCTTCGAGATCGACCCGTTCGAGAAGGAATGCCTGGTCAGCGGGCTCGATGATATCGGCGTCACGCTGCGGGGCGAAGACGCAATCGCCGCGTTCGAAGATTCCTACCGGGGCGATTTCGACTGGCTGTACGGCAAGCGTGGCGGGGCGGCGTGACACGCCGGGTGCCGGTGCTGATCGTCGGCGGTGGGCCGGTAGGACTCGCGCTGGCTGGTGATCTCGGCTGGCGGGGCGTCGCCTGCGAATTGATCGAGCAGGGCGACGGCTCGATCGCCGTGCCCAAGATGAA
>JAZFSB010000048.1:0-3471 GCA_036445935.1 Alphaproteobacteria bacterium
ACCAGCGCCAACAGGAAATTGGGCGTGGCCAGTCCGATGAAGCCCAGGAAGGTCAGACCGTAATCGCCCCAGCTATACTGGTGCGTGGCCGAATAGACGCCGATGGGAAAAGCCACGATCCAGGTGAAGATGATGGTGGTGAAGGAGACGAAGACGGTCAGGAACAGGCGGTCGCCGACCACGTCCGAGACCGGCAGGTTGTATTCGAAGGAGAACCCGAAATCGCCCTGGAAAAAGCCGATCAGCCAGAAGAAATACTGCTCGTACATGGGCTTGTCGAAGCCGTAATGCTGGCGCAGGAATCGGATTTTCTGGATGTCGACCGATTCGCCCTGGGCCTGGAGCTCGGCGATATAGGATTCGAGGTAGTCCCCCGGCGGCAACTGGATGATGATGAAAACCAGAACGCTGATCGCCAGCATCGTCGGGATCATGATCAGCACGCGGTTGGCGATATAGCCGAACATGGGCTAGCACCCGACCCGGCGATGGACCGGCGGAGGCGTCATTGGCTGGGCTCGCTGGCGGCCGGCGCGAACCAGAAAGTATCGGGCCGGTACATGCCGAAATAGGCGCCCGGATCCCAATTGTAGAGTCCCTTGACCGGGACGTTGCGCAGGCGGTTGCTTATGACCACCGGCTGCAACACGCCGGAAACGACGCCGATGGTGAAAATATTGTCGGCGTGGATTTTCAGCATGCGGCGCCAGATGTCCTGCCGTTCGGCGAATTTCGTGGCGTGTTGCCAGGCGCGGTTGAGGTTCGCAAGCTCGACCGCCGCCGGCAGGTCGGGGGCGGTGCCCGAATTACCGGCGGTTTCATAGTGCAGCCCCCACTTCGGCCACTGCAGCTGCGTCTGGGTCGTGGGCGCCAGCTCCTGCGGGCTCATATCGGCCGTCGGGATGGCGTTCGACAGGCCGGACCAGACCGACATGATGGTGTCGCCCGAATAGATGCGGTTGCGGAACACCTCGCGCTGGGACGGTTTGGAATAGAGCTTGATACCGACCGCCAGCCAGCCGTCGTGGATGAGCTCCAGCACGTCCGTTTCCTCGGTGCTCTCGCCCGCGGTCTCGATCACGATCTCGGCGGGCCGGCCGTCCGGCAGCAGGCGGATGCCGTCGCTGTTGCGCTGATCGAGGCCCATTTCGTCGAGCAGCGCGTTGGCGCGCGCCGGATCGTACGACGCCCACGACTTCTGGTACTCGGGCCGGAACAGCGGGCTTTGCGGCAGGATGGTGTTGTTGCCCTCGATCACCAGCCCGTAATAGACCACCTGATTGATCTCGTGGCGAAAGATCGCCAGCGACAGCGCCCGGCGAAACCTGACATCGCGAAGCACCTGGCGCCAGACCGGATCGGCGGCGTTCAGGTTGGGATACAGCGCCACCTGCGCGCCCTTGACCGTGCGCCACAGCCGCACCCGAAAATTGTTCCGGCGCTCGCTTTCCTTGAGAAAGGTGTAGTTGTCGAAACGCAGGTAACGCCCCTGCAGATCGGAGTCGCCGGCGCCGGTCTTGGCCGGAATCAGCTTGGTAGCCGTGATATTGACGATGACCCGGTCGATATAGGGCAGTTGCCTTCCCTCGGCGTCGATCCGGTGGAAATAGGGATTACGCTTGAAGACGAAACGCTCGGACGGCGGCGGCGTGGTGTTGACCCAGGGCTGCAGGGTCGGCAGGTCGGGATTGTCCTGCTTGTACTGGTGATCGCGCCGGTGATGCAATCCGGCCCAGTTGCGCGACCCGGCCTTCCGCCGCAGTTTCTTGAGCACCGCCGGGTCGACATACTTGGCGTGGAATTTCATCAGATAATGCGCCGGCCGATAGATGAACAACGGGCTGGCGCCGGCCAGGGCGGGCACGAAATAGGGGTTCGGCTTCGACCAGCTGTAGCGAACGGTGTTTTCGTCGATGATTTCGAAGCGCGGCGCCTCGCCATCGACCAGAAGAATGCGCGCCGGGCCAAACGGCGACAGCTCCTTGTTGAGCGCAATATCCTCCCAGTAATAGCGGAAATCCTCGGCCGTGAACGGATGCCCGTCGGACCAGCGGTGGCCCTTGCGTAAATGCAGCGTAAAGATCCGGTTTTCCCGAATCTCGAGCGCGCTCAAGACGTCGGGAACGATTTCCAGCTTCGCGTTGTAGCCAACCAACCGCGCGTAGCCGTACACGGTCATCATGCGAATGTCCTTGACCTTGGCCATCAGCAGCCGCAGATCGCCGCCGTAGCGGCCGAGAGTCTGGCCCTCCCGGTCGAACACGGCGATCGCGGGATTCGCCGGCAAACGCCTGGCCACCGGCGGCAGCTTCCCGTTCGCCACGCGATCCGCGAAATAGGGTGGACCGACTGGTTTCGGCGCGCCGAGGGCGGAGCCGCCAGCCACGATCAGGGCCAGCGCGGCGAGGATTGCGGGGCCGCGGGGGCGAGCCATCATCGATCGATGTCCGCGGCCGAGGCGCCGGCGGCGGCGCGCACCGAATGGCCCTGCCCAAGATCGACCAGGACCGACTCGCCGGCGCCATTCTCGCAATAGGGTTCCGGCCAGGCCGCCGGATCGGACGCGCGGCTTTCCATCACCGAGCCGAAGTCGAGTTTCCGGTCGAGGTCGGGATACGGCACCGCCCGCAAAAGCGCCTGGGTATAGGGATGCACCGGATCGTGGAACAGCACCTCGCGGGGCGCCACCTCGACAATGCGCCCGCGGCACATCACGGCGATGCGGTCGGCCACGTAATGGATAACCGCGAGATTATGCGAGATGAAAAGATAGGTGAGGCCCAGCTCCGACTGCAAATCCTTCAAGAGGTTCAGGATTTGCGCCTGGATCGAAACGTCGAGCGCCGAAACGGGCTCGTCGCAGACCAAAAGGTCGGGCCGCAACGCCAGCGCCCGGGCGATGCCGATACGCTGGCGCTGACCGCCCGAGAAGCTGTGCGGGTAACGATTGAGGAAGCGCGGGTCGAGACCCACCAGGCGCATCAGTTCCTTGACCATCTCGCCCCGGGACTCGTCGTCGCCGACCTTGTGGATCACCAACGGTTCGCGAACGATGTCGAACACCGTCATGCGCGGATTGAGCGAGCTGAACGGATCCTGGAAGATGTACTGGACCTTGCGGCGAAAATCGAAAAGTTCCTCCTTGGCGAGCGCCAGTACGTCGATCCTGGAGCCCCGGTCGTTGTAGCTGATCGAGCCGCTGTCCGGCGTCAGCGCGCGCATGATCATCTTGCTTACCGTGGTCTTGCCGCAGCCGCTCTCGCCCACCAGACCAAAGGTTTCGCCCTGCTGGACGCTAAACCCGACATTGTCCACGGCCACGAACTCCTCTCCGGCGCCGCCGAACAGGCCGCCCTTGCGGGTCTGGAACCGTTTGCTCAGGCCGCTCACGGACAACAGCGGGCCGACCGCGTCGGCGTCGTCGGGCCAGGGTTCCTTGGCGGCCATGAGCGGCCCGGTCTCGTGCTCCAC
>JAZFSB010000049.1:0-2513 GCA_036445935.1 Alphaproteobacteria bacterium
ACAGCCAGTGCCGTGGTGGCGACAAAAAATTCGACCCAGCCAATTTCCTGCGCCAGCCAGCCCGACGAGGTGGCGAGCAGGGTGCGTCCCAGCGCCATCAGCGATGTCAGCAGCGCGTATTGCGTGCCGGTGAAAGCGACATTGCACAGCCCGGACAGATAGGCGACGAAGGCGGCCGATCCCAGCCCGCCGGTAAAATTATCCGCGCCGACCGCGACCGCCAGCAGGGTAATGTCGTGGCCAGCCGACGCCAGCCAGGCGAACAGCAGGTTGGTGACGGCTTGCAGCACCCCGCCGGCGATCAGCGCGCTGATCACGCCAAACCGCGCCACCATGACTCCACCCGCGAATACCCCGATAAGCGTGGCCGCGACGCCGAACGCCTTGGTCACGCTGGCGATCTCGACCCCGCTGAAACCAATCTGGTAATAGAACGGGTTGGCCATCGCGCCGGCGACCGCGTCCCCGTACTTGTAGAGCAGTACAAACAGTAGGATCCACAACGCCCCCGGACGGCGCAGGAAATCGGCCAGCGGTTCGATCACGGTGTGACGAAGCACGGGTCCGATGCCCGGCCCGGCGGGCCGCGCCGCCATGCCGGTTTTGGTTTCGGGTTCGGGCGCGATCAGGGCCGCCACCATGCCGATGCCCACCAGCGCCCCCATGATGGCGTAGATCCACGACCAGGCAATGAAATCGGCCAGCGCGATGGCGCCCGCCCCGGCGACCAGCAGCCCGATGCGATAGCCGGCCTGGGTCATGGCCGCGCCCGCGCCTTGTTCGTGTTCTTCCAGAATTTCGATGCGATAGGCGTCGATCACGATGTCCTGGCTGGCCGACAGGAAGGCGACGACGAAGGCCATGGCGGCGATATAGGCGACGCCCTCGGCGGGATCGCCCAGCCCCAGCGCCGCGATGGCCAGCGCGAGCGCGATCTGGATTGCCAGCATCCAGCCTCGCCTGCGGCCGAACGCCTCGGTGAAGACCGGCAGGCGCGCATTGTCGATCAATGGCGCCCACAGGAACTTGAAGGAATAAGGCGCCGATACCGCGAGCAGACCACCGATCGCGGTCAGCGATACGCTTTCGCGCGCCAGCCAGTAGGACAGGGTCGAAAAGCCGAGCAGCAACGGCAGGCCGCTGGAAAAACCCATCAGCAGAATCACCATCTGCCGACGGTCGCGATAGAGCGCGAGCAACCGCATCACACGCAGCGCCGGGCCGGTGCCGTCATCATCAAGACTTTTATTTTCCCATCAGCGCGCGGCGCAGCCGGTCCGCCCCCTGATTAGCGGCCTTGCCTTCCAGCACGATACGGTTCGTTGTCGCATCATCGCCGTAATAGGCGCGATTCCAATCCTCGCGTTTGACCACGGCGGCGCCTTCGAATGACGCGCCGGCGAACAGGCCGCGCGTGTCGGAGAAGGAATAGATATCGGCACCCAGCCCCGCGGTCGTCGCACTGCCGACACCCGCGCCGGCCCCGATCCCGTCGCCCGGCCCGATGGCAGCCGAGGCATCGACGCCGAACTTGAACTGTCGCTTGATCACCGCGCGCAATCCCTTGTCGGTCATGATGACCAGCATCACCTGGGCATCCTGAATGCCGGCCTGTATGCCAATGCTGCCGGCGCCAATGGTGAAGAAGGAAGGATGGCTCCAGCCCTTGTCGCCACGCGCCAGCAGCACGCCGCTACCGCCTTCGATGCCGAAGATGAAGCCGCCCTTTATCAGGCTGGGCACCACCAGCACGCCCTTGGCGCGGGCCATGTATTTGCGCAGCGTCGGGCGTTGGGGATCGGCGAGCAGGCGTTCCGCCGTCAAAGCGGCCTTGTCGACCAGCGCCTGCTGATCCGATGCCGCCCACGCCGTCGGCGCGGCGGTGAAACCCAGAAGCGTGACGAGGAGCGTGGCCAGCACAGCGCCCCTGTAGTGGCTCATGAATTTGGTTGCGGTCATCATCGTTTCTCCTCTGTCGTGGCGTAAAGTGTCCTTGATGATTTAAGCGGCCCTGGCCTATTCGCCAACCTGCAAAAGCAGCCCCCTGATTCGCGCGATGCGAAACATGGCAAGAAAAATAGAGGCGCAGACCGCCATATAAACAATATTCAGCCCGACAGCGGCCATGAACAGGTCGGTGCGGAACACGCCGTCGGCCAGCACCGCGCGCATGCCTTCGAACACATGGGCCGACGGCAGCGCCCAGGCAATCGGTTGCAGCCAGCCCGGCAGGACGTCGATCGGGTAATAGATGCCGCTGATCGGCGCGACCAGGAAGATGCCGACCCAGGCCAGACTTTCCGCGCCAAGACCGTATCTGAGCACCATCGACGATACCGCGAGCCCCACCGCGCCACCGAAGATCATCAGGTTGGCGAAAAATGCGACCAGCGGCAGCCCCATTTCGAAGATCGAATACTGGTATAGCGGTATCGCCAGCAGGGCCGCCGGCGCGACCCCGATCAGGGTGCGCAGCAGGCTGATGAAAAGCAGCGAAACCGCCCATTCCCATG
>JAZFSB010000050.1:0-2699 GCA_036445935.1 Alphaproteobacteria bacterium
CTTTGCATGCTGCTTGGCGAGCCCCGTCGCGGGCGAGGCGGCTTCCTCGCGGCCAGCATAGATCGGGCGTTTGGCCGCACCGCCCAGCTCGGTCAGCAGTCCCTCGATGCGACGATCGATATAGCTCCAAGCCCCCATATTCCCGGGCTCTTCCTGACACCAGACCACGTCGGCCTTCTTGTAGCGGGTAAGTTCGGCGGTCAGCGAGCGCGCCGGGAACGGGAAGAGCTGTTCAAGACGGACCAGCGCGACATCGTCGATGCCGCGTTCGGAGCGTTCGGCGTACAGGTCGTAATAAATCTTGCCGGAACACAGAACCACGCGGCGGATCTTGTCGTCGGCGACCAGCTCGTCGGTTTCCGGCAGCACACGACGGAAAAACGTCGTCGGCCCCATATCGTCCAGGTCGGAGACGCACAATTTGTGACGCAGCAGCGATTTCGGGGTCATCACCACCAGGGGTTTGCGGAAATTGCGGTGGATCTGGCGGCGTAGCAGATGGAAGTAATTCGCCGGTGTGGTCGGCACCGAGACCTGCATGTTGTCTTCACCGCAGAGCTGCAAAAAGCGCTCCAGCCGGGCCGAGCTATGCTCCGGCCCCTGACCCTCGAAACCGTGCGGCAGCAACAGAACGACGCCGGACATGCGCAGCCACTTGCTTTCGCCGGACGAGATGAACTGGTCGATGATGACCTGCGCGCCGTTGGCGAAATCACCAAACTGGGCTTCCCACATAACCAGCGCATCAGGTTCCACCAGGCTGTAGCCATATTCAAAGCCAAGCACGGCGGCTTCCGACAGCGGGCTGTTATGGGCGACGAAGCGTGCCTGACCGTCGCGGATATTCTCCAGCGGAACGTAGTGCGCTTCGGTTTCCTGATCGGTCAGATGGACGTGGCGCTGCGAAAACGTGCCGCGCTGCACGTCCTGCCCGGCGAGACGCACCAGATAGCCTTCGTCCAGCAGGATGCCGAAGGCCAGCGATTCCGCCGTTGACCAGTCGATGTTCTTGCCGGTTTCGATCATCTTCGTGCGCGCGTCGATGACCCGGTTGAGCCGGGGGTGCAGGTTGAAATCCTTTGGCAGGGCCGTCAGCGCCGCCCCCACCCGTTTCAATGTCGTGAGCGGTACATCCTTGGTGCTGCGCCGTTCCTCGGGCGTCGGCGCCACCGACAGGTGCGACCAGTGCCCGTCGAGCCAATCGGCCTTGTTGGGCTTATAGGACGCCGCGGCTTCAAAATCGGCTTCCAGCCGGTCGCGCACCGCGTGGACGGTGGCGCGGACCTGGTCCTCGGTCATGGCGCCGCTTTTCACCAGCGCTTCGGCATAGATCTTGCGGGTGCTGGGAGTTTCCGCGATTCGGCGATACATCCGCGGTTGGGTAAAGGCCGGCTCGTCGCCTTCGTTATGGCCGAAACGGCGATAGCACCACATGTCGATCACCACGTCCTTGCGGAATTCATGGCGGAATTCAGTGGCGATGCGCGCGACATGGACGACCGCTTCCGGATCATCGCCATTCACATGAAAGATCGGCGCCTGCACCATTTTGGCGACATCGGACGAATAGGGCGAGGAACGCGATTCCGACGGGTTGGTGGTGAAACCGATCTGGTTGTTGACCACACAATGGATGGTGCCACCGGTGCGATAGCCGCGCACATCAGACAGCACGAAGGTTTCGCCCACCAGCCCCTGACCGGCGAAGGCGGCGTCGCCATGCATCAGGATACCCATCACGCGGCGGCGTTCCTTGTCGCCGATCTGGCGTTGCTTGGCGCGTACGCGTCCAACCACCACCGGATCGACCGCTTCCAGATGCGACGGGTTGGGCGACAGCGACAGGTGCACGTTCTTGCCGTCGAATGTGCGATCGGCCGAAGTGCCCAGATGATATTTCACGTCGCCCGAGCCCTGCACCTCTTCGGGCTTGGCGGACTCACCCTGGAATTCGGAAATAATCGCGGCGTAGGACTTGTTCATGAGATGCGCCAGCACCGACAGCCGGCCACGATGCGGCATGCCGATCACCACCTCTTCGATGCCAAGCTGGCTGCCGCGTTTGAGGATCTGCTCAAGCGCCGGGATCAGGCTTTCCCCGCCATCAAGTCCGAACCGCTTGGCGACGGGATATTTGGTGTTGAGAAAATTCTCGAAGGTCTCGGCCTCGGTCAGCCGTTCAAGGATGGCTTCCTGGCCCCGCTCGGTGAATTGGGTGTGATTGTGAATTGCCTCGATGCGTTCCCGGATCCACTGTTTCTGGTCGGGTTCCTGGATATGCATGTATTCGACACCGATGGTGCCGCAATAGGTCTCGCGCAGGGTTTCAAGGATTTCCCGTAGCGTCGGGTGGTCCAGCCCCAGCACGTGATCGATAAAAATCGGCCGATCGAGATCGGCGTCGCAAAAGCCGTAGGACTTGGCGTCGAGCTCGGAATTGTCGTCGGAAACATGCAGCCCCAGCGGGTCCAGCCGGGCCTGCAGGTGTCCGCGCACCCGATAGGCGCGGATCAGCATTAGCGCGCGGATCGAATTGATGATGGCGGCGCGCAGCTCGTCTTCGGTGATGGTGCCCTGGCCGTTCGGTTTGGGCGGCGCTTCCGTGGGCGATTCCGCCAAGCCATTGCCATCCTCGGCCCGGCCCCCGCGCGGCGCCCAGCTTGCGCCTTCCAGCGCACGCAGCACCGAGGGCGCCTCAT
>JAZFSB010000051.1:0-3475 GCA_036445935.1 Alphaproteobacteria bacterium
CTGCAGATGAACCGAGACGAAAACAAGCAGGAAATAGAGCGCGGCGGGTGCTGCCGCCGCGATCACGATCGCCGTGTAGCTCACCTCGATCCATTCGGCCATGATGAAGGCGATGGCGCCCATCACCGGCGGCAGGATGATGCCGCCGGTCGACGCCACCGCTTCGACCCCGGCGGCGAAGGCCGGGGTATAGCCGATCTTCTTCATCATCGGGATGGTAAAGACGCCGGTGGTGGCGCAATTGCCCGACGGCGAGCCCGAGATGGAACCGAACATGGCGGACGCCACCACGGCGGCCTTGGCCGGGCCGCCGCGCGACCAGCCGGTCAGCGCCAGGGCCATGTCCATGAACCAGCGGCTCGCCCCGGCGCGTTCCATCATGGCGCCGAACACCAGGAACACGATGACGATATTGGCGGCGATGCCCAGCGGCAGCCCAAAGATGCCGGCATCGCCCATATAGGCGCTGTACAGCAGATTCGAGACCGCGAAGCCCCGGCCGTAAAGAAGCCCGGGCAGATATTCCTGAAACACGGTGATAGATACGAAAAACAGTATGATGATGGGCAGCGCCCAGCCGACGGTCCGCCGCACCGCTTCCAGCACCGGGATGGCCAGCATGGTGGCAAGAATGACGCCCCTGGTGTCGAGGAACCCGTATTCACCGTAATCGAGGACGGCTTCGTGGAAAAAGACCACGAAACCGGCGCCTGTCAGACCCGACGCCATCAATAACCAGTCGTACCACGGGACAGGGCGCAAACCGCCTGCGGCTTCGGTATCCTCGCCGTGGCGCTCGCCGGATGCCGGCAGAAGCAGGAACACCAGGGTCATGGCCGAAGAGATGCTGATGGCGAGATGCACGTTGGCGGGAACGAACAATCCGAGGAAAGTATGGATCTGGGCGATGGAAAGAAAATGATAAACGGCGATTACCGACGTCAGCCCGACGATCCAGCGCGAATTGCTCATCCCGGTTCCACTGCTTTAAGGCAAGCCCATGCCGGCCAAAAACGAACGCGGCGGCGGCCCGTGCATCCGCCGCCGCCCTCCGGCGTGTATGATTATTTCAACAGCCGCTTCTGGGTCGCTTCCAGTTCGGCGGTCCACACGCCTTTCTCCTTATAGTACCGGACGGCGCCGGGATGGAACGGCAGTTGCACGTTGGTCAGGGAATTCCTGGTGTTCCAGTGGGCCAGATCGCGATGATAGGTTTTCCCCAGGGCGACATTCTCGACGATGGATTTGGTCACCTTGTAAACGGTGTCGTCGGACACGTCCGGGCGGGTCAGGAACAGGGTATTCATGGCGAACACGTACACTTGCTTCTTCATGCCGACAAAGGAGTCTTTATCGAATGTGCGCCCATAGATCAGCCCCGGAAGGTGCTTCAGCATTTCGTCGCGCTTCGCCTTGCTGATATGGAAGAATTCAAACGCGCCGTCGGAATACGGTTTCTGAAAGTTTCCGGCCTTGCGTCCAACCGGAAGCATGGCCCCGGCGACACTACCCACGACCAGGTTTTTCAGCGCCTGTCCGGTGTTGGTGGTGCCGACGACTTTCACCTTGCCGGCGTCGACGCCGTAGACCTTGAACAGGGCCCTGGTGATCAATTTCAGCTCGGGCAGCGGGCGGCGCTCGCCGATGAAGGTCTTGCCTTCCAGATCCTTGGGCGTTTTGACGCCGGAACCGGTTCGGAAAACGATGGTGCGATGACTGGGGGCGCCCTGGACCACCAGGCGGACTTTCACCGGACCCGATTTCTTGAAGCTGTAGGTGCCGTTGAAGCCGGTGACCGCGGCGAAGGAATTGGCCATGCCGAACTCGATCTTGCCGGCGCCGATGCCGCGCACCGTGGCGGCCGAGCCGCCCACCGCCTGCACCGAGGTGTTGATGCCGGCTTTTTTGTGGATCACTTCGCCGACGCCGACGGCCTGGACGTAGTAGTTGCTGCCGACACTGGAGGTGCCGATGCGGATCGCCTGCTGGGCACCCGCCGGAACCGCCTGGGCAAAAACCGCGGCAGCGACGCCGGCGGCGAGAAGTTTCAAATTGGTGTTCATGGCGTGTCTCCCTGTATTTATGGATAGGTTTGGACGACTGGTTGTTTAATTTATTCCATTGCAAGCATAGGGTTTTCAAAAGCCCCGATAACCCACCTCAGTGTCATTCAAACAAGTGCTCTACCTTCTATTAATCCCATCCGGCACGGAATGCCCAGTTTTTTCGCGGTGACGTCCCGTCCCGGTTCGGCGCTTTCGAATCTGCGTCAACTCGCCGCTTTGCGCCGGCCGGAGCGCGGGTCTAAAATGGTGCGTTCAACGCGTGCGACGGCGGTGCGGACAACGCGCCGCCGCGTCGGGTCTGCACTTGTGGAGGCCGCATGATGGGGGAGGCCGCATGATGAAGGACAACACGGTCAGCGTCGATCGCAGCGAAAGCCCGTCGGCGATCCGGTTTTCCGATGTCTTCAACGCCGCGGTCCCGTTCATCGACCGCCATCTCGACGAGGGCCGGGCGGACAAGACCGTCATCCGCACCGAACAGGGCGATGTGACCTACCGCGAGTTGGCCGAGCGGGTGAACCGCTGCGGCAACGCTTTGCTGGCCTTGGGTATCGCGCCGGGCGATCGCGTGCTGCTGGTGATCCGGGACTGCCCGGAATTCTTCTATGCGGTGTGGGGCGCGATCAAGGCCGGCATTATCCCGGTGCCGCTGAACACCATGCTGCGGGCGCATGACTACCGCTTCATGATCGAGGATTCGACCTGCGCCGCGATGATCTATTCGCCCCAGTTCGCGGCCGAGGTGGTGCCCGCGGTGGAAGCGGCCGAACACAAACCGGCGCATCTGCTCGCCACCGACGGGGAAGGCTCGCTCACCGCGCTGATGGCGGCAGCCTCGGCCGATCTCGCCCCGGCCCGCACGGCGCCCCATGACGACTGCCTGTGGCTCTACTCGTCGGGCTCGACCGGCTCGCCCAAAGGGGTGGTGCACGCGCACCGCGACTCGGTCTTCACCAGCCAGTATTTCGGCGTCGAGACCCTCGGCATCGGCGAAGACGACGTGGTGTTCTCGGCGCCCCGGCTGTTCTTCTCCTACGGCTTCGGCAACGCCATGACCTTTCCGCTGTGGATCGGCGCCACCGCGGTGCTGAGCGACAATGTGCCGACGCCGGAATCCACCTTCGATATCATCGAGCGCTTCCGCCCGACGGTGTTTTTCGGCGTGCCCACCCTCTATGCCCGCCAGCTTGCGGCGATCGAGACGCAACGGCCCGATCTCTCCTCGGTCAGGTTCGCGGTCTCCGCCGGCGAGCCGCTGCCGGCGGAAATCTTCCGCGGTTTCAGGGACAAGGCCGGGATCACCATCCTCGACGGCATCGGCTCGACCGAGGTGCATCATATTTTCATCTCCAACACCCTGACCGACGCCAGGCCGGGCAGCACCGGGCGGCCGGTGACGGGCTATGAGG
>JAZFSB010000052.1:0-4134 GCA_036445935.1 Alphaproteobacteria bacterium
GCTGCCCTGTGGCCGCGACCGGCCGGCGCCGCGCTGGTCATAAACCACGATGCGCCAGGCGGCCGGGTCGAAGAACCGCCGGTGCACCGGGGTCGCGCCCGCGCCAGGCCCGCCATGCAGGAACACCACCGGCAGGCCGGATCGGCTGCCCGACTGTTCCCAATACATCACATGGCCGGAATCCAGCGGAAGATTGCCGGTCTCATAGGGTTCGATCGGGGGAAAGAATTGTTCGCGGTTCATTAATATGGCTGCGTCCTCCGCCTCGGCGCCCGCCCGGGGCCTTGGAACGTTGCGATCGGTAGCGTTCCTCTATAAAGGACCAAAGGGAACGATGCAAAGACGGGACACAGCACCAGACATGCCGCCCAGCCGGCCGCACATCCGCGTCATCGCCGCGGCAGCATTTGCCGCGCTGTGGCTGATCGCGGGCGACGCGGCGGCGCGTTCGCGCGGCGCGCCCCCGCCAACCCCGGTGAAAAGCGGCCTGGCCGTGTCGATCGTCGATGGCGACACGCTGGTGCTCAAGGGCGGCGTTGAAGTCCGGCTGGTCGGCATCCAGGCGCCCAAGCTGCCGCTGGGACGGCGCAGCTTCAAGGCGTGGCCGCTGGCGCCCGAAGCCAAGGCGGTGCTCTCGCGGCTTACCCTCGGCAAGCAGCTCGCGCTCTGGTATGGCGGGCGCAAGTCCGACCGTCACGGAAGGCTGCTGGCCCACCTGACGACGCCGGAGGGAAAATGGGTGCAGGGCGAATTGCTCGGCGCCGGCATGGCGCGGGTCTACAGCTTTCCCGACAACCGCGCGCGGGTCGACGAGATGCTGGCGCTGGAGCGCGCGGCGCGCGACGGGCGGCGTGGCATCTGGGCGCACCGCTATTATCGCATTCTCACCCCCGATTCTCTGGCACTCCATATCGGCACGTTCCAGATCGTCGAGGCCAGGGTGCTGGCGGTGGCGCTGGTGCGGGGCCGGGCCTATCTCAATTTCGGGCCGGATTGGCGCACCGATTTCACCGTCAGCATCGCGCGCGGCAAGCTGCGCCGGGGGTGGCGCGGGGCCGATCCCGGCAAGCTGTATAAGGGCAAACGCCTCCGGGTGCGCGGCTGGCTGAAATCGTTCAACGGACCGATGATCGAAGCGACCCACCCCGAACAGATCGAGCTGCTGCCGTGACTGGGTATAATTTCACAGGATTTGCATCTTTCCGCTTGGCGCGGAATCGCACCGGCCCACTCCCCCACCCGGCCACCCATAGGATAATCCCGTGGGGTGGCCGGGTGGGGGAGTGGGCCGGTGCCGCGTTTGCATTAGCAATAGGCCTGTTATGGGCCGGGCTGTCGGGCTGCACCACCAACCCGGCGACGGGCGACAGCAGCTTTACCGGCGGGTTCGGCAAGGCCGAGGAAATCAATGTCGGCCGTCGCGAGCATCCGCGGGTCCTGCGTAGCTTCGGCGGCGAATACGGCACGCCCGGCCTCAGGCGCTATGTCGCCAGCATCGGCCAGTTGCTGGCGGGGACGGTAGAGCGGCGCGATCTCAAATACACCTTCACCATCGTCAATTCCGACATCGTCAACGCCTTCGCCATGCCGGGCGGTTACGTCTATGTCAGCCGGGGGCTGCTGGCGCTGGCCTCGAACGAGGCCGAGCTGGCCAGCGTGCTGGCCCATGAGCTGGGGCACGTCAACGCGCTGCATCATGGCCGCCGGAAGGGCGATAACCTGCTGGCCAACATCCTGGTCACCGGGCTCGGCATCGCGGTCGGGCGGGGCGCGGCACAACTCGGCGGGCTGGTCGCCGGCGGCGTGCTGAGTTCCTATTCGCGCGAGCACGAATACGAGGCCGACCAGCTCGGCATCCGCTACATGACGCGGGCGGGCTACGATCCGTCCGCCTCGGTCGAATTCCTGCGCAAGATGCGCGACGAGGCACGCTTCCAGGCAAAGCGTCTCGGCCGGTCGCCCGACAAGGTCGACGAGTTCAACTATCTGGCGACCCATCCGGCGCCCAGCGACCGCGTGGCCCGGGCCGCCCGGCTTGCCACAGCCGCCCGCGTCGCCGACCCGATGCTGGCCGCCGGCATCTATCTCGACCAGATCGACGGCATGCTTTATGGCGACGACCCGGCACAGGGTTTTATTCGTGGCCGCCTGTTCGCCCACCCGGGCCTGCGCTTCCGCTTCGAGGTGCCGCCCGGCTTCCGGCTGTTCAATTCTCCCCGCGCGGTGATCGCGCGCGGCCCCAACGAGGCGCTGATCCGCTTCGACCATGCGGCTAAGCCGGCGGACGGGCCGATGCGCTATTACCTGACCGACATCTGGGGCCGCCGGGCCGGGGTGAGCAAGGTCGAGACGCTCCGTATCAACGGGCTGGAAGCCGCGACCGGCATCACGCGCGGGCGGGTGAATGGAAAGTCGCGGGACCTGCGTTTGCTGGCGATCCGCAAGAATCTGCAGACCATCTACCGTTTCGTGTTCATCTCGCGGCCCCGCGACACAGTCGGCCTGGCGCCGGCGTTCCGCCGCACCAGCCACAGTTTCCGCCTGATGGGCAAGGCCGAGGCCAGCGCGCTGCGGCCGTTCAAGCTTCGCGTGGTGCGCGCCGGGACCGCCGACAGCGCGGCAGCGCTGGCGGCGCGCATGGCGACGGGGCCGGATCTCGCGCTTGAGCTGTTTCGCGCCCTGAACGGGCTGCGCGGCGGCCGCGACGTCCGGCCGGGTCAGCGGGTCAAGATAGTGGCGCGCTAGAATTCAATCGGCTTGCGCCCGACTGTGTCCGCCGCGGGCGGTTGGGCGGCAAGCGCCAAGAATAGCGGCCCCAGCAGCGCCTGGGCGGCGTCGTATATGCCGGGCACGCCGCTTTCACGCGGCCCGGCGACATTGAGCTTCCGCACGCCCTGTTCGCCCAACCAGTCCTTTATGCGCGCGGCGTGGGCGATTTCGTCTTCGGTTCCGGCGAGATCGATCACCAGATAGGGGCGCGACAGCAGCTTTGCATGCCGCGCGGTAAGCTCGGTGCCGCCGCTAAGCGGGCCATGGGCGATGATCAGGGTCGCGTCGGAATCACGAACGTTCAGCAACGTTCTGCGCGCGGGGTCCGGGCTGGCGGCTTCGCGCAGCGTATAACGGGGCGCGATCGGCCCGTCTTCGGCTTCGCGGCCAAGCGGGCACCAACCACCACAGCTCAGCCCGGCAGCCAATGCGGCATCCAGCGCGGCACGGTCGACTCCGGTCTGGCCGCCCGAAATTATGGTCAGACTATGATCCACTTATACCAAGGCCCGCTTCGCCAAATAAAAACCGCCGCCAGCATAGGCCGGCGGCGGTTTCAAAGCGATCCAACGCGAATCAGGCCGTCACGCCGCCTTGAGCAGCAGGGTTTCCAGCCGTTCGGTAGCCGCATCGGGCTCGATTTTCTCGACCAACGCCATCTCGTGCGCCAGACGGTTCAATGCCGCCTCATACATCTGGCGTTCGCTGTAGGACTGATCAGGCTGTTCCGGGCCGCGATGCAGGTCGCGCACCACCTCGGCGATCGATACCGGATCGCCACTGTTGATCTTGGCCTCATATTCCTGCGCCCGACGACTCCACATGGTGCGTTTGGCGCGGGCCCTGCCGCGCAACGTACCGATCGCCGTCTGCATCTTGTCACGGCTGGAAATCTTGCGCAGGCCCGATTCGTCCGCCTTGTTGATGGGAACCCTGAGGGTCATCTTTTCCGCCGCGAAATTGATCACGAAAAGGCGCAGCTTGAAGCCGGCGATTTCCTCTGTCACCACGTCGGACACCCGGCCGACGCCGTGCGTCGGATAGACGACATAATCGCCAGCGGAAAAGGCCAGCTTGACCGGTTTCGCCTTGGCGGGTTTCGCCTTGGCGGGTTTCACGGGCTTTGTTACTGCCTTGACTGGCGTTGGGGCTGGCTTAACTGGCCTCGGAGCTGGCTTGGCAACGGCTTTAGCGGGTTTTGGTACCGGCTTGGCAGGTTTTGAAGCCACCTTCGCCGGCTTGGTAACAACTTTAGCCGCTTTAGGAGCTGATTTAACGGGCTTTACCGATTTTATCTTCGGTTTTGACGATTTAGTTGGCGTTTTTGCTGTCATTTTAGCCTTTTTCGCTACTGGTTTAGCCGGC
>JAZFSB010000053.1:0-10412 GCA_036445935.1 Alphaproteobacteria bacterium
GGCGGCGTCCCGGCTCAACCGTTCGCCGCTGACCGCGATCGAGCCGACGCCTAATTACGAAATGATCGTGCAGGCTTCCGGTGGTTACGGCGAAAAGGTCGAAAACGCGGAAGACCTGCCGGGCGCGCTGGAACGTGCCCTGAAGGCGGTCGATGTCGAAAAACGCCAGGCGGTGCTCAACGTCATGACCGCCTATGACGACGCCCAGGCGCTGGCCGACGCAAAGCGTTAGGGTCTTGCTTTCGGGGGGTGCCGTCTCAAGCTCCGTTGTCATCCCGAATCAGGGAGGCTGATTGGCCCAAACCGGCGTGCGGCCTTCGAGACGCCAGCCCAAGCCGGGGCTTGGCCCAGCTCCTCAGGCTGAGGAAGAATTTTGTTGGCATAAACATTGGTCCTCATGCTGAGGAGCCCGGCGTAGCCGGGCGTCTCGAAGCACGCAAAATGGGAAACCCATCAACGCCCCGTAACGCGGCGACGCGCGAGCTGGAGCGAACTAATCGGATTATGTTCTAACCCCGCATAGCGCGAAGCGCGCGGGCGAGGGCGCAGAATTCGGCGATGTCGAGGGTCTCGGCGCGGACGTCCGGCGCCACGCCGGCGGCCTCCAGCAGGGCCTTCGCATCGACGCCCAGCGATTTAAGCGCCGAGCGCAGCATCTTGCGGCGCTGACCAAACGCGGCGCGGGTGATGTCTTCCAGGTCGCTCTGGCGCGCCTCGGCCAGCGGGGCGGGGCGGGCGTCAAGCCGCACCACGCTGGATGTGACCCTGGGCGGCGGCACGAAGGCATCGGGCGGAATGTCGAAGACGATGCGGGTCTCAAACAGCCATTGGGTGATGACGCTGAGGCGGCCATAGGCGCGCCCGCCGGGCGGCGCGGCGAGCCGTTCGGCGACTTCCCTCTGGAACATCAATGTCAGGCTGGGGATCGGCGGCCGGGCCGACAGCCAGCCGGTCAGCAGCCGGGTGGCGATGTTGTAGGGCAGGTTGGCGACAATGGCCCGCTGGCCGCCGTCATCGCCGCCGACGGTCGCCATATCGATACGCAGCGCGTCGGCGTCGATGATCTCGAGCCTTCCCGGCCAGGCATCGGAAAGTTCCCGCAGGGCGCCGACGCAGCGCGCGTCGCGCTCGATCGCGATCACCCGGCGTGCGTTGCTCTCAAGCAGCGCGCGGGTCAGTCCGCCGGGGCCGGGGCCGACCTCGATGACGGTGACATCGTCGAGCGGTCCGGCCTCGCGCGCTATGCGTCTTGTCAGGTTCAGGTCGAGCAGGAAATGCTGGCCGAGCGATTTGCGCGCGCCGAGCCCGTGGCGCGCGATGACATCGCGCAGCGGCGGCAGCACGCCGGGGTCAGGCGTCGGCATGGGTGGCATGGGCGTTCCGGTTTGCCGCCATCAGGTCGGCCATGCGCAGCGCCGCCATCAGGCTTTCCGGGCTGGCCCGGCCGGTGCCGGCGATGTCGAAGGCGGTGCCGTGGTCGGGCGAGGTGCGGATGAAGGGCAGCCCCAGCGTCACGTTTACGCCGCCATCGAAATCGATGGTCTTGATCGGGATCAACGCCTGATCGTGATACATGCAGAGCACGGCGTCATGGCGCCGTCGGGCGGCTTCGTGGAACAGCGTATCGGCGGGGAACGGTCCGCTGGCATCGATTCCCCCCTCGCGCAGGCGGGCGATGGCGGGGGCGATCAGCTCACCGTCTTCGACGCCCAGATGCCCGCCTTCGCCGGCATGGGGGTTCAGCCCGGCAACGGCGATGCGCGGCGCGGCGATGCCGAAGCTCTGTTCCAGCGCCTTGGCGCAGACCTGGCCGCAATGAACGATGGCGTCGCCCGACAGCGCGTCGATCGCTTGGCGCAATGGCAAATGGATGGTAACCGGCACCACACGCAGGCTGGCGCAGGCCAGCATCATCACCGGCGGCGTGGCGAGCCCGGCCTTGTCACCCAGATATTCCGTGTGGCCCGGGTGGGTGAAGCCGGCTTCATAGAGCGTCGCCTTGTGGATCGGGTTGGTCACCATCGCGCGCGCGCGCCCGGTCATGGTGAGTTCGACCGCGCGGTCGATGGCGCGGAGCACGGCGGGCGCCGCGGTGGCGTCCGGCCTTCCCGGCTCTATGTCGGATGGCAGGTTTTCCGCCAGCACGGGCAGTGTATGCGCGAACAGCGCCACCGCTTCGTCAGGGGTATCGATGGAAGCGATCGGCACGTCGAGCTTCAGCCGCTCGGCCAGCGCGCCCAGCCGATCCGGGTCGTCGATGGTGAAAAAGCAGGGTACGTCTTCAGTCCGCCGCCGCCATGCCATAAGCGTGGTTTCGCCACCGATTCCCGCAGGCTCGCCCATCGTCAGCGCGATCGGGGCGGGACGGGGGATCCCGTCGTCTTCCGCGGTCATACGCGGAGGTCGATGATCGCGGCGCTTCTCAGGTCGCGCATATAGCGGCGCGAGAGAACTTGAAGCCGTTCACGGCGGATGCTCTTGGCAATCTGGTCACGGCTCGGCAGGTTGCTTTTCGGCGCGGTTTTCTCGCAGACCATGAACAGGGCGACTCCCGCCTTTATCCGCACCGGCTTGCTCGGTTTGCCCACCGGCAGCGACTCGACGGTGGCGCGTATTTTGGCGGTCAAATCGGATAGCCGCAATTTGCCAAGTTTGGTGGGCCCACTGGAGCGGGCTTCGCGCGCGGCGCGCGCCATGTCCGCGCAACCCGAAACCGTGTCGGCGATGAGCCCGGCCAGGTCGGTCTGCGCCGCTACCTCACGTCGGGTTGCCCCCGGCAAGACCGCGAACAAAATCTGGCGCAGGTCGATGATCGTCTTGTCGTCGGGCGCATCCATGCCGCGGCGCTTGCGCTCAAGTCGCAGGATGTGAATGCCCGTCAGGGTCTCGACCGGCCCGATGGTCTGTCCCGGTGTCATGCGTGTAACAAAAGAGCGCAATTCGCTCTCGAGCGACGATTCAGCTATCCAGCCGAGGTCACCGCCAACCGACGCGCTGGCGCCGCGTGAAAACTGGCGTGCGATAGCCTGGAAATCGGTGCCCTTGCGCAACCCATCCGCCAACCGGTCAGCGGTGCGCAGGATTTCCACCTTGGCTTGCGGACTGTCGATGGTCAGCAGGATTTCCGACAGATGGTATTCGGTTTCGCCGCGGCGCGACTTCAGCCGGTTAAGCCTTTCCTCTACCTCATCGTCGCCCACCGTGACGCGGGGCGAGAGCACCCGGCTGACCAGCTTGCCCCAGGCGATCTGGGCGCGGATTTGGGCCAGGGCCGCTTCCTTGGCGATCCCGTTACGGGCCACGAACTTGTCGAATCCGCCGCGGGGGATCTGGTTCTGCTTCTCAATCTTGGCGATTGCGCGGGCCATGTTGCGTCTGCTGACCGATACGTTGCGCCGCTTGGCTTCCTGAAGCTGTAGCCGTTCATCTACCAGCCGGCGCAGGATTTGGCGCGCCAGCCGCCGTTGGAACTTGGGCGTCGGCTTGAGCCCGGTGCTGGAGATAACGATCTGCAGGCGCGCCTGAAGATCGTAGACCGAGACGATATCATCATTGACGATCGCGGCGATGCGCTGGACACGTTGCGCATGGGTGGGCGCGGTCGAAAGCACCGCGGCAAGCACCGCGGCAAGCAGCGCGAAGAGCACGGTAATCGTAAGGGATATCCGCATGACGTTTTGGCCCCGCGAAGGGTTCGGCAATTTCAAAGGCGGGGCCGAACTCTACTGGGTTGCCTCGGGCTGTGCAATCGCCGATCTGGACGACCGTCCGGCCGCCGCCTCGACCGAGCCCAGGTTCTTGAAAATCAACCGGAAAAAGATTTTCTCCGAGGGTCGGATATCGCGGTCCTGGGTGAAGGTGCGGATATAGTCGATGCTGAAGGTGAAGCAATCGCAGACATATTGCAGGCCAAACCGGTTGGCCAGCGATTTGCCTCCTTGCAGATCACGGCGTGTCGAGGCGTAGGCCGCCCATTTTTTGGTAAGCTGGGAGCGCAGCACCGCGGTGAGTTCCTCGCGGTCGTTGAATTCGCCCGATCCCGAGCCCCGGCCGAAGAAGGCGTAATCCAGACTGGCCTTGAAGGCGGGCGGGCCGAAAGTGGCCAGTACCTCGCTGCGCCGGGCGGTGAGTTCATCCTTGTCGATGCGGAACCGGTATTGCAGCCGTACCGGCAGGTTGGGACGGATGTTCACGCGACCCACGAAATCCGAGAAGTTTTCATCCAGCCCGGAATTCGATGCAAAGCTGGCATCGCGGCGCAGCCGGTAGCTTTGGCCGATGAAGGCGTCGGAATAGCCGCTGGCGCCGTTGGCGCTGAGATGCATCCCGTAATAAACGCGCTGGCCGCTTTCGATGCGATCCAGACCGGTGAACCGGTTGTGGCTTACCAGGTTGGTGTCGTCTATTTCGAAATCCTGGCTGTCCTCATTGGGGATTTTGTCTGGATTGCCGCCGTTCGGGCTGAGGATCACGCCGGCGACCGGTTCGATGATTTGGGTAATCGATCCGTTGCTGCGCGCGAACGGAAAGCGCCAGTCCAGCCCGATGGTGGGCATGATCCGGCCAGTCAGGCCGGAAGACAGATCGCCCGCCGTCCGATCCGGTTCCTGCACGTCGTCAACCCAGTAAGCGTCGGTTCTGAGATCGGCGAACAGGTGCCATACCTCGCCCGTGCTCGCGATATGGGGCAGTTCCCAGCCGGTGCGCAGTGACAACCGACGGCTGTCGTTGCCTTCCTTCTGGGTCAGCACCATCAGGTTGGCGTCCACCCCCCAGCGCCCGCCGTACAGGCCGGGATCGCCCACGAAGCTGTAGCCAATCAGCGGCGCCACGATCGGGGTGATGCCGGGGTCGTCGTTCTCCCGCAGCCCGCGCCAGAAGAAACCCTCGGCGCGAGCGTAGTTGCGGCCGCGGAATCCTTCGATGAAAACATTGTTGGTCAACGTGTCCAGAGCATTGAAGTCGTATCGTCTGAGATAGGTATCGTCCGAGGCAAGTTGGATATCGGCGCCCATGCGCCAGGTGTCGTTTAGATCGAAGCGGGCCTCGCCGAAGATATGGCCGCGAGTGTCGTCACCGCCGCCAACCGTGCTGCCGTTGGTCAGGCTGGCATCGGTTCTCAGCCGGCCGTTGGTGAAGCGCTGGCGGTATTCGCCGGCCAGCACCGGCCCCTCCTTGCTCGTGAAGATGGGATGCAGCGTCGCGTCCTTATCGGGGGCGATATTGAAATAATACGGTGTTTCGATGATGAACCCGAGCTCGGTATCGTTGCCGTAACGCGGCACCAGCAGGCCGCTCTTGCGCTTAACCGCGGGGTCGGGGTGCGATAGATAAGGCGTGTAGGCAACCGGCACACCCATGACTTCCAGCCAGGCGTCGCGATATTCGATCAGCTGTTCGGCCTTGTTGTGGATCACCTTGACCGCCTTGACCCGCCACAGCGGCGCGCCGTCGGGGGCCAGGCATTTCCGGCACGGCGAATAGACCGCCTTGTTGAGTTCGGTCACGTTGCCGCCGATGCGCCGACCGTCGACGGCGGCCAGGCGGGCATTATCGGACATCAATATACGGATATTCTCGACCGCGCCGGTCTTGAAGTCGCCGGTTAGCTCCACATGATCGGCAAAGATTACCTCGCCGCCGGGCTCCATCAGGGCGATGTTGCCGGTCGCGGTCATCAGGTCGGCATTTAGGTTGAAATTGACCAGGTCGGCGCGCAGGACGCGCTCGCCCTGCACGATCTCTACATTGCCCCTGGCGGTTACGACGCCGAGCTGCCGGTCATGGTCGATCGAATCAGCCTTGAACAGAACTTCCTGGCCGGCGCGCAGTATACGTTGCTGCGCATGGGTCGTGCCGGTCCAGCACAGGATAATCCCGAACGCGATGATCGCGCCGCGCCATCGGCCCATCACCCGTCCTCCAGGTGAAACAGAAATGCCGTCGCCAGCAGGCAGCCGACGGCAGCCGGGCTCCACGCCGCCAGCAGCGCCGGTATGCGCGCCGACATGCCCAGCGCATAGACCACGTCGGTGGCGAAATAGATCATGAAGCCGGTCCCGATGCCGGCCGCGATCAGCAGTGTCGTGCCGCCGCGGCGCATCGGCCGTAATGTGAAGGCCGCCGCGAACAGCACCATGGCGCAGAGCAGGAAAGGATCGGCCAGCTGGCCGTACCAGTAGATGCGGTGCCGCAGGCCCGAGAACCCGGCTTGTTCCAGCACGCCGATGAACCCCGGTAGCGTCCAGAAAGACATGGTTTCGGGCTTGGCGAAGCTGTCCTGGATATTTTCGCGCGTCAGGTTGCTGGGGATACGGATTTCAGCATGGGTCGCCACCGGAATGCGCGGGCTGTTGACGCGCGCCCCGCGCAGCCGCCAGTGGCCCGGCTCCAGAGTGGCCGATACCGCATCGACCCGCGAATCGAAGGAATCGTCCTGACCGAAGCGGAATACGATGACCCGGTTCAGCGCCATGTCGTCCGGACGTATCGCGCCCGCGTGCAGGATATAGTGTCCGTCATCGGTGCGCTGGCGTAGCCACAGCCCGTCGTCTGATAGCGCGGCAAGGCTGCTGCTGCCGCGTTTGTTGATCGAGTTGAGCTGTTCGTAGCGCATCATCATGGCGGATGCGAAGGGGCTGTAGACCGTCACCTTGATGACGCCGATCAGGGCCGCGATCAGCAGCACCGGCAGCAGGAATTCCCAGGCCGAAACTCCGGCGGCGCGGGGGATGACCAGCTCGTGATGGCGGTTGAGCCGCCAGAACGCCAGCATGCCGCCGAACAGCACCGTGAACGGGATCGCCTTCTGCGCCAGATGCGGCAGCTTGAACAGCATCATGGCGATGACGTCGAACAGCGTGACCTGCTCGATCGCCGATGTCTTGCGCATGATCTCAAGCGTATCGAACAGGGCGATCAGCGCGACCAGCATCAGGAAAACGGCCAGCCACCATTGCAAAAACTGGCGCCCGATATAGGCCGATAAGGTTGGATGAAGCCGCATCTCGCCCGCGTCCCGTCAGGCCTGCCCGGGCGGCGCCAGCGCTGCCCGGCGTCGCCGGATTCCCCACCGTCCGCCCAGCGCGATGGCTCCTGCCGCCATCGGGACCAGGGCGGCGATATACATCAACGGCGCAAGCGTGGGCAGTCTTTCGCCCAGATTCTTGATGCTGAGCTGGGCTGCCTCCATCAGCAGCACCGTGCCCACCGCACCCAGCACGCGGAGAAGTTGGCCGCGCCGGCTGAAATCGCCCCCCAGCATGAAGGCCAGCGCGACAAACGCGAAGGCAACTGGCAACATCGGACTGGCGAGCCGGTAATGGCCTTCCATCAGCAGCTTGTTGTGTTGCTGGTAATCGATGGCGGGCGGGGAAAACAGTTGGGGCAGGAACCGTTCGCGCGGTTCGCGTCGACGTGTCCCCTGGGTCGGGGCAATTGCGCCCAGGTCGAACGAATAACGGTCGAAATAGAGCAGCGACAGCCTGCCGTCCTTTTCGTTGGTTTCCTGCCGGTTGCCATTGATCATTACCACCCTGGGACCGTTTGCCCCGTCAACGATGGAACCGCGCTCGGCCATCATGGTCACCGGCCGCTTCGGATTGCGCGCGTCGTGCACCATAATTCCGCGCAGTTCGCCATCATCGGTGCGCTGGCGGACATGAACGGTGATGCCCTTGACCACGGTATTGAACACGCCTTCCTGCAGCATGACGACCGGAAACGAGTTGCGCAGCGCCAGCTGCATGTCCTTGAACGATCGGTATGATGTCGGAATGAAATAAACTGTCAGCGTGTAGCACACCATGGTCGTCAGCAACGCCAGGGTGATCGCCGGCCGCGCCAGCCGGTAGTGGCTGAAGCCGCCCGCCCGCAGCACCACCAGCTCGCTGTCGGTCGACAGCCGGCTATAGATGAACAGGACCGCGACCAGCAGCGCCACTGGCAGGCAGATGGATAGGAAATTGGGCAGCAGCAGCAAAGTGAAATAAACGAAAAGCGAGATGGACAGCCCCCGGTTCACGATCATTTCAATAAAGCGCAGCGATTGCGTCAGCCACACCACGCATGTCAGCGTCACCGCGACGAAAATCGTCGCGGTCAGTAGCTGGTGAAATATATAGCGATCGATCCGCGTCACGGTCCAACTATAAACTGTCGGTGAATCGCCGCCACAGGAATCCGTCAATCGGATTTTATCCTTGGCGGCACGATTCCACTTAGGCGGATAATGATTTACAGTGCGCGCCAGATTTAGGAAAGGGAGATGAAATCATGCGCGTGAGCTTCGCCGGTCTCGACCTGACCCGGCCAGGGTCGCTGGTAGCCTTGGTTGGTGACGGGGGCGCGTTGAGCGCCAGCGCCGCAAAACTCAACGATCGCACGAATGGCGCCGTGCGCCGCGCGATGAAGGCAAGCCGGTTCAAGGGCGGCGCCAGAAAGACGCTGACAATTCTTTCGCCCGCCGGCGTCAAGGCGGAGCGAATAGTGTTGGTGGGAACCGGCAAGGTGTCCGCGCTCGATGCGCTGGCGGCACAGGATATCGGCGGCGCCGTGGCAGGCGCGCTTGCAGGCGCCGGCGACACCACGGCCGCCATCGCCATCGATCCGATCAAGGGGTCCGGGCTGACGGCTGCCGAATTCGCCGCCAACGCGGGCTATGGCGCGCTGCTCCGGGGCTACCGATTCGATAAATACCGGACCCGCGAAAAACCCGAAGACAAGCCAACGCTGAAATCGACCGTGTTTATGACCCGCGATCAGGCCGCCGCGCGGAAGCTGTACGCGCCGATGGCCAAGGTCGCGGGTGGTGTGTTCCTGACTCGTGATCTGGTTAGCGAGCCGGCCAATGTGCTTTATCCAGAGAGTTTCGCCGCCCGGGCGCGCGGCCTCGCCAAGCTCGGCGTCAAAATCCAGGTGCTCGACCGCAGGCAGATGGAAAAGCTCGGCATGGGCGCGCTGCTCGGTGTCGCCCAGGGCAGCGCCCACGAGGCGCGGATGGTGGCCTTGCGCTGGAACGGCGCGCCACGCGCGCGCAACAAGCGTCCGATCGCGTTCGTCGGCAAGGGTGTGACCTTCGATACCGGTGGCATTTCGATCAAGCCGGCCGGCGGCATGGAAGACATGAAGTGGGATATGGGCGGCGCCGGTGTCGTCACCGGGCTGATGCACGCGCTCGCCGCCCGCAAGGCCAAGGTGAACGCGGTTGGCGTCATCGGGCTGGTCGAAAACATGCCGTCTTCAAACGCGCAGCGGCCGGGCGACGTCGTCAAGACCATGTCCGGCCAGACCATAGAGGTCATCAATACCGATGCCGAGGGACGCCTGGTGCTGGCGGATGCCCTCTGGTGGTGCCAGACGCGCTTCAAGCCGCATACCATGATCGACTTGGCGACGCTTACCGGCGCCATCATCGTTTCGCTCGGTCATCACCATGCCGGCCTGTTCGCCAATAATGATGAACTTGCCGACCGGCTGATCGCAGCCGGCAAGGCGACCGGCGAAACGCTCTGGCGCCAGCCGCTTGACGATGCCTATGACGCGCAGGTGCGTTCGCAGATCGCCGACATGAAGAATGTCGGCGGGCGCGATGCCGGCAGCATCACCGCGGCCAAGATACTGCAGCGTTTCGTCAAGGAGGATGTGGCCTGGGCGCATCTCGATATCGCCGGCGTGACCTGGTCGAGCCGCGACAAGCCAACGGTGCCCAAGGGCGGCACGGCGTTCGGGGTGCGGCTGCTCGACCGGCTGGTCGCGGACGAGTACGAAAGCTAGGCTGTGTTCCGCTGATGCGGGAGCGGGCCGGTGCCGCTTTAACGTAAAACGTAAAATATGACCGATATCCGCTTCTATCACCTGACCCGGTGGCCGCTTGAGGTGGCGTTGCCGAAATTACTGGAACGCGCGATGCAGGCGGACATGCGCGCGGTGGTGCGGCTCGGCACCGAAGAACGCGTCAAGTTTCTGAACGGGCAGCTCTGGACTTATGATCCCGCCTCCTTCATGGCGCATGGCACGGCGGCCGAGGGGGACGCCGCCAGCCAGCCGATCTGGCTGACCACTGGGGATGAAAACCCAAACGGGGCGCGCTTTCTGGTACTCGCCGACGGCGCCAAGGCGGGCGCTCTTGAAGGTTATGAGCGCTGCGCGGAGATGTTCGATGGACGCGATCCGGCCACCGTGGCGGCAGCCCGTGAGCGCTGGAAGGAATATCGCGATGCCGGCCATGAGCTGAGCTACTGGCAGCAAACCGAACAAGGCGGTTGGGAGAAAAAAGAAGCCTGACCCTCATTGCGATGCCCCCAAGGCGGGTTGGTCTCGCGCTTGTGATTAAATTATCTGAGTGCTACCGTTTTGATGGTTTATAGGCATCGATGGGAGTTTCCTGATGAGAAAATTGGTACCAGTTTCAA
>JAZFSB010000054.1:0-3124 GCA_036445935.1 Alphaproteobacteria bacterium
ACGAGATCAACCAGGTCCGCAGCGAAACCTTCAAGCAGCCCTATCCGGCAAGCACCCAGGTCGCCGTGGCCGCCCTGGTCGATCCCGAATGGCTGGTCGAGATCGAGGCCGTGGCCTTCGTGGCGGATTAAATATCCAGCATGGCGATCAGCGGGCGCATATCGGCGGCATCGCGCACTTGCCACCAGGCATCCAGCGCCTGACGGCACCGCTCGGCGCCGATCACCGGTTCCGCCTGGGCGGTGAATTTTTTCTCGATATCGGACACTTGCATCGGATTGTTGGGATGACCCAGCGGGTCGATCACCTCGACCTCATGCATGCTGCCGTCCCGCATCCGAACGCGGACGCGGACCACCATATGTTCGGGCAGCATGTCCTCTATTTTCGTATCCGCGCTGACCGTGATTTTCGCCATCAGCGGCCTGAGGGCCGGATCGCGCACGGCGGCCTCATCAAACGACGCAATCGTAAGCGGCCCGTCGACCAGCGCGCGGGCGAATATATAAGGCAGGCTGTGATCGGCGGTTTCGTGGGTCTGCGGGTCCCATTTCTCGGGCTCGCTGCCGATCTCGAAGCGGGTAAACTCGTCGCACAGAACCTCGATGGCCTCGATCCCGGCCGGGTCGATCTTGTCGCGCATCTCAAGCGCCGCCCAGACCACTGGCTGGCCGTTGGTTTCGAGCGGCCAGTATTTGAGCAGCACCTGGCCGATCATGAAGTCGCCGCCCTCATCGACGAAGGGGTCGATTTCGAATGGCCCGGTGATGTTCTCGAACAAGCCCCGGCGTCCCTCAAAGGCCTCGCCCTCGCCCTCCATGCCCTCGGCGGCGAGCAGAGCGGCAAAGGTGCCGTTCCGCGCGGCAAACGCCGTCGCGACGTTCTTCCAGGATGTCAGCTCACCCGATCGCGTCACGCGCAGCGGTACGCTGGCGGTCGCGGTCATGCCGACGGCATTGGCGGTCTGCTCTAACGACAGTCCGAGCAGGTTGCACATGCCGGCGGTCGACGAAACGCCCACGGCAAATCCCTGATCCCAGCCCAGCCCGCGCAGGTTGGACGATTTACTGAGCCGGATGAAAATCTCATAAGTCACGATCATGGCCGTGAGGAATCGCTTGCCGTCGATCCCCGTCGCCCCGGCCAGCGCCAAATGCGCGCCGAGACCGTCGCTCGGATGGCCGCCGGGAAAACGGTCGTTGAAATCGAAGTTGCGGATCATGGTTGCGTTGATGAAGCCGGCGATCTCAAGCGGCAGGTGATCGTCGGAAAACAGGGTACGCCCGGGATACGGGCCCGGCGCCTGCCCAGCGGCAAGCCGGCGGCCAATCGCCGAAGGTTCGCAATCATGGGCGCCAAGCGCGCAGCCAAGCGCATCGATCAGCCGCTGGGTCGCGCTATCGACCGCCGCGTCGGTCAGATCATCAAAGCTCAAGCCATGCGCGAAACGCGCGATCTGCCCGGTGATACGATCCATCGTTACATATCCCTTTTTAGCGCAGGGCCGCGCAGGCGCGCTGGATGCGCTGGCAGGCGTCGGTCAGCTCTTCGGTCGAGATGGCATACGAGATGCGGAAATAGGGGGACAGGCCAAATGCCGCGCCCTGCACCACCGCGGCGCCTTCGGATTCCAGCAGATAGGTGACGAAATCGGTATCGTCCTTGATCTCGTCGCCATCGGGCGTCGTCTTGCCGATCACGCCAGCGCAGGACGGGTAAACATAGAACGCCCCTTCCGGCGTGCGACACGACAGACCCGTCGCCTGGTTCAGCATGGAGACCACCAGGTCGCGCCGTTCCTGGAAGGCCGCGACCCAGCCCGGCAGGTGATCCATCGGCTGGGTCAGCGCGGCAACAGCCGCGGCTTGCGAGATCGACGAGGTATGCGTCGTGCTCTGCGACTGCACCATGTTCATTGCCTTGATCAGCTCCAACGGCCCGGCGCCATAGCCGACGCGCCAGCCGGTCATCGAGCACACCTTGGACAGGCCGTTGAGCGTCAGCGTGCGATCATAGAGCGCGGGTTCGATCTCGGCCGGGGTGGAAAATTCGAAATCGTCATAGATGATGTGCTCGTACATGTCGTCGGTCATCACCCAGACATCCGGGTGGCGCAGCAGAACATCGCACAATCCCCGGAGCTCGGATTTGGAATAGGCCGCGCCGGTCGGATTGCTGGGCGAATTCAGCATGACCCATTTGGTGCGCGGCGTGATCGCGCCTTCGAGCTGCTCGGGCGTGATCTTGAAGCTGTTCGCCTCGACACCGTCGAGGAACACCGGGGTGCCGTGGGCAATCGCCACCATGTCGGGATAGGACACCCAGTAGGGGGTGGGAACGATGACCTCGTCGCCTTCGTCCAGCGTCGCCATGAAGGCGTTGAAAATCACCTGCTTGCCACCACAGCCGACCGTGATCTGACCGGGGCTGTAATCAAGCCGGTTTTCGCGCTTGAACTTGTCGCTGATCGCCTGGCGCAGGGCGAGCGTACCAGGCACCGGGGTGTATTTGGTCTCGCCCCGTCGAAGCGCATCGATCGCCGCCTGCTTGATGTGCTCGGGTGTATCGAAATCGGGTTCACCCGCGCCAAGGGTGATAATGTCGCGGCCCTCTGCCTTGAGTTCGGCGACTTTTCCGGTCAGTGCATTGGTCGCCGACGGCTTGATGCGGGATATGCGTGAGGCGAGAATCGGCATGGCGAAATCCCCTGACGGGCTAATGGATTGAAAAGCGGCGGCACAGTACTGCCGGGCTGGCGCGACTTCAACGATCGCGCCGCCATGTGGCCAAAATAATTATGCCGGCAGGGGCGCCGCTTCCAGAATTTTCCGGTGCCGCGCCCGATCCGCCTCGTTCAGATAGGCGAGCCCCTCGACATAGCCGGAAATTGTGAAGTCCGAATTCATCTCCAACGCACGGGCGGCCTGGGCGGCGGCGTCCTGATCCCGACCGAGCGCGGCGTAGCATCCGGCGGCATCGGCATAATAGCCGAAGCGCGGGAACGTGCTCTTGAGATAGGCTTCGGCGCCATCCGCGTAGCTGCCCGACATCATCAGCGCCCTACCCAAAAGATGCGCCCAGCCATGCGCCGAATAAGGGTCGAGACGCATCGCCATACGCACCC
>JAZFSB010000055.1:0-3451 GCA_036445935.1 Alphaproteobacteria bacterium
TGACCTCGACAATCTGAAGCGCAAGCTTGATGCCGGCGCCGACCGGGCGATCACCCAGTATTTCTTCGGCGCCGAGGCTTTCCTCAGGTTTCTCGATCGCGCGCGGGCCGCCGGGATCGAAGCGCCGATCGTGCCCGGCATCCTGCCGGTGATCAACTTCGCCCAGGTCGCCAAGTTCAGCGCCATGTGCGGCACCTCCGTTCCCGACTGGATGGCGGGGCTATTCGAGGGGCTGGACGACGATCCCGGCACGCGGCAGCTGGTCGCCGCGACGGTCGCGGCTGAACAATGCCGCCAAATCCAGGCTCATGGCATCAATGAATTCCATTTCTATACGCTGAACCGGGCCGATCTCGGCTACGCCATCGCCCATATCCTTGGACTGCGCCCGGGGACGGCCGGATGAATTCGACCGCGCTCGACCGCGATGTCCGGGCGGCGCGGGTGGCCCGGCTCAAGACCGCGCTGGAGCAACGCATCCTGGTGCTCGATGGCGCCATGGGCACCATGATCCAGGACCACAAGCTGGACGAGGCTGGCTATCGCGGCGCGCGCTTCAAGGATCATGCCTGTCCGCAGCAGGGCAATAACGACCTGTTGATCCTGTCGCAGCCCGACATTATCCGTGGCATCCACACCGCCTATTTCGAGGCCGGCGCCGATATCGTCGAAACCAACAATTTCAGCTCGACCCGGATCGCCCAGGCCGATTACATGATGGAGGACGTGGTATTCGAGCTGAACCGCGAAGGCGCAAGGCTGGCGCGCGAGGCCGCCGACGCGGTTGCCGCCGCCGACCCGGCGCGGCCCCGTTTCGTCGCCGGCGTACTGGGCCCAACCAACCGCACGGCCTCGATTTCGCCCGACGTGAACAATCCGGGGTTCCGCAACACCGACTTTGACCAGCTGGCCGCGTCCTATGCGGAAGCCGTGCGCGGGCTGCTCGAAGGCGGTGCCGACCTGATCCTGGTCGAGACCGTGTTCGATACGCTGAACTGCAAGGCGGCGCTTTACGCCATCGACGAAACCGTGGAAGAGATGGGGCTTGCCGGCGTCGTGCCGGTGATGATTTCCGGCACCATCACCGACCAGAGCGGGCGCACCCTGACAGGCCAGACCACGGAAGCGTTCTGGAATTCGGTGCGCCATGCCGAACCGCTGATCATCGGGCTGAACTGCGCGCTCGGCCCGGCCGAGCTGCGCCCCTATGTCGAGGAGTTGTCACGCATCGCTGGCGCCTATGTCTCCTGTCATCCCAATGCCGGTCTGCCCAACGCCTTTGGTGGCTATGACGAGACACCGGAATCGATGTCCGAAACCATTGGCGAGTTCGCGCAAGCCGGCTTTGTCAATCTGGTCGGCGGCTGTTGTGGCACCACGCCCGAACATATCAGCGCGCTGGCGGCGGCGGTCGGCGATCTGGCGAGGCGCGCGGTGCCCGAGCCTGAAACGCGCCTGCGCCTCGCCGGACTGGAGCCGCTCGATATCGACGAGGGATCGCTGTTCGTCAATGTCGGCGAGCGCACCAACATCACCGGCTCGGCCCGCTTCGCCAAACTGATCAAGAACGGCGAGTATGAGACCGCCACCCAGGTCGCCCTGCAGCAGGTCCAGAGCGGCGCGCAGATCGTCGATGTGAACATGGATGAGGGGTTGCTGGATTCAGAAGCGGCGATGGTGACGTTTCTCAACCTGATCGCGGTCGAGCCCGAGATCAGCCGCGTGCCGGTGATGATCGATTCGTCCAAATGGTCGGTCATCGAAGCCGGACTCAAATGCGTCCAGGGCAAGTCGGTGGTGAATTCCATCAGCCTGAAGGAAGGCGAGGCGAACTTTATCGATCAGGCGCGCAAGGTGCGGCGTTACGGCGCGGCGGTCATCGTCATGGCCTTCGACGAGGAAGGCCAGGCCGACACGGCGGCGCGCAAGATCGGGATCTGCACCCGCGCCTATCGCATCCTGGTGGACGATCTGGGTTTCCCGCCCGAGGACATCATCTTCGATCCCAACGTCTTCGCGGTCGCGACCGGAATCGAAGAGCATAACAACTACGCTGTCGATTTCATCGAGGCGACCCGGACAATTCGCGAAACCCTGCCTTATGCCAGCATTTCCGGCGGCGTCAGTAACGTGTCGTTTTCCTTTCGTGGCAACGGCCGGGTGCGCGAAGCCATGCATTCTGTGTTCCTGTATCACGCGATCCGGGCCGGCATGACCATGGGCATTGTCAATGCCGGCCAGCTCGCGGTTTATCAGGATATTCCGGAAGAGCTGCGCGAGAGGATCGAGGACGTGATCCTCAACCGCCACATTGATGCGACCGACCGGGTGCTCGAAATCGCCGAACGCTTCAAGGGCGGCGGCAAAAAGCAGGAAAAGGACCTCGGCTGGCGCGAGGCGCCGGTCAAGGAACGCCTCAGCCACGCGCTGGTCCGTGGCATCAACGAATATATCGTGGACGACACCGAAGAAGCCCGCGCCCAGGCCGCTGTCCCGCTCGAGGTCATCGAGGGGCCGCTGATGGACGGCATGAACGTGGTCGGCGACCTGTTCGGCGCCGGCAAGATGTTCCTGCCCCAGGTGGTGAAGTCCGCCCGCGTAATGAAACAGGCGGTTGCCTACCTGCTCCCTTTTATCGAGGAAGAAAAGCAGCGCAGCGGCGCCGTCGCCAAGGCCAAGGGCAAGATGGTCATCGCGACCGTCAAGGGCGACGTGCACGATATCGGCAAGAACATCGTCGGCGTGGTGCTGCAATGCAACAATTACGAGGTCATCGATCTCGGCGTCATGGTGCCGGCGCAGAAAATTCTCGACACCGCGCGCGAAGAGGGGGCCGACGTGATCGGGTTGTCGGGGCTGATCACGCCATCGCTCGACGAGATGGTGCATGTCGCCGCCGAGATGGAACGCCAGGGGTTCGACATCCCGCTGCTGATCGGCGGGGCGACCACGTCGAAAATTCACAGCGCGGTGCGCATCGCGCCGGCCTATCACGGGCCGGTGGTCCATGTGCTGGACGCTTCGCGCGGCGTCGGCGTGGTGAGCGCTCTGCTCAGCGACCAGCGCCGCGACGACTATGCCGCCGAAATCCGCGCCGATTACGACAAGGTACGGGTGGGCTATGAAGGGCGCGCCGATGAGGGCGCGGGCTTGTCGATCGCCGATGCGCGCGACAACAGGTGCCTGCTCGACCTGTCCGTGCCGACGCCCACGCCCGCCATCACCGGCGTCAGCGAGATCGACGATTATCCGCTGGGCGAACTGATCGAGCGCATCGACTGGACGCCATTTTTCCATGCCTGGGAACTGTACGGTGCTTATCCGCGCATCCTCGAAGACGAGAAAGTGGGAGAGGCGGCGCGCAACCTGTTCGCCGACGGGCATGCCATGCTGGATCGCATTCTGGACGAAGGCTGGTTGTCCGCGCAGGGCGTGATCGGGTTCTGGCCGG
>JAZFSB010000056.1:0-10103 GCA_036445935.1 Alphaproteobacteria bacterium
ACGAAGACAGACGGGATCAATTCACGCGTCCGCAGGCGAATTTCGGGTTGAAGCCGCTGACCGCCGCTCTGAATCATGCGCATCGACGAAAGATCGTACTTGCCGATATTCGGATCACTGATCCAGCGGATCAGCAACGCCGGCACGACGTGGATATGGGTGACCTTGTGCCGTTCGATAAGCCGGAACACGTCTTCCGGCCGGGCGCTGGTGCTGAGCACGACGCGCGCGCCCTTGATCATGAAGCCCTGCAGCCCGGGGCAGGCAAGCGGCAGGTTATGGCCGATGGGAAGCACCAGCAGCAAGCAGCTTTCGGGGTATACCTCGGTCACCGTGGTGGCGAGATTGGAGTTGAACCAGTAATCGTTGTGGGTCCGGGGAATCAGCTTCGGCACGCCGGTCGTGCCGCCGGAAAGCTGGAACACGGTGGGATCCGCCGGGTCGATGTCGATGGTGTCCAGCACGTCGCGCGTGGCCCTGGGCGTGCGCGCCAGCAGATCGGAAAACGACAGGAACCCGCCCTTCGCCGCGCCCAGAATGATGCCGTGTTCAAGGCAGGGATTTTCGCCCTGCACGCGCGCGATCATCGGTGCGAATTCGAAATCGCGCTGGCGGTCGGGCGCGACGCAGGCCTTTGCCTGGGCTATTTCGGTAAACTGGCTGAGTTCGTGATAGCGGTGGGTTGCAAGCGCGCAGATCGGGATCGCACCGAGTTTTTGCAGGGCAAAATAGAGATACACGAACTCGATCACGTTGGGCAGCATCACGACCACCCGGTCGAGCGGCCGCAGCCCGAGATCCCATAGGTTGAGGGCAAGCCTTTCCGCCGTGGCGTCGAGCTCGCCATAGGTCACGGACAGATCGCCGTCTGAGACGGCTATTCGATCGGCGAAGGGCATGAAGACGTTTTCGGCAAACTGATCGCGCAACGAGCGGTCCAGCCAGTATCCTTTTTCGCGGTAGCGGGCCGCGAATTCAGGCGGAAATCCGACATATCCTTCAAGCACGGGGCGCCTCTAACACTTCATTCCGGGTCAGGTTGCGTTCGCGAAACCGCCATCGACGACGATGATTTCGCCGGTCACGAAGCGGTTGCCTTGCACCAGGCTCAACATTGTTTCGGCAACGTCTTCGGCCGTCACGCAGCGCTTTAGCGGGGTCATCCGGGCCCGGCGTTCCATCAGCCGGTCGTAATTGTCGCCAAGCATGCGCTCCATCCAGCCGCCTTCCATCCAGCCCGGCGCAACGGCATTGACCCGGATATCGGGTCCCAGCGCCAGCGCCAGCGTCTTGGTCAGCGACACCACGGCGGCCTTGCTGGTCGAATAGGCCAGCGGTTGCGGGCCCGGCCGCAGCCCGACGATGCTCGCCGTGTTTACGATGCAGCCCGCCGCTTCGCGCAGCGCGGGAACGCAGGCGCGGGTTACCTGAACGATCCCCCGCACATTGACCGCGAGCACCCGGTCCCATTCATCCATGTCGATGGCGTCCAGGTCCTTGAACGGCGCCTTGCTGGTGATGCCGGCATTGTTGCAAAGAACATCCAGCCGGCCGAAGGCGGATTCAGTTTCGGTCACCATCGATTTCACCTGGGCGTCGTCGGCGACATCACAACGTATGACAACGGTCTTGGCGCCGTGGCGTTCGCAAAGGGCGGCCGTTTCGGCGGCGGCGTCGGCACTCTGGCTGTAATTGACGGCGACATCATAACCCGCCGTCGCCAGCGCGACCGCTTCCGCCCGGCCAATTCCGGTTGCCGAACCCGTTACCAACGCCGCTGGTTTGCCGTCTGTCATGCTCTGACTCTCGTTGAGGGTCGCCGTGCGGGACGGGCTCAGGGATCGACCATGACGTTCAGGATCGCCGATTTGCCACCCTCGATCGCCGCCAGCGCCTCTTCCAGCGCGCCGGGCAGATCGGCCGGGTCTTCCACGCGTTTGCCGAAGCCACCGAAAAGTTTCGCAATTTCCGCATAGTCCAGCCCGGTGATCGGGCGGCCGTAAAACAGGTCGTTCGCGGCGGAAACGCCGTCCGGGTAAAACGCCTGGTGTTCCTTCTTCATCGCGATATATCCGTCGTTATTGGGGATCACGACCAGGATGGGCAGATTTTCATGCTGCGCCAATGCCAGGCTCTGGATTACCGGGTTGTACATGAACGCCCCATCACCGACGACAACCACGACAGGCCGGTCCCTGGCCGCGAGCTTGATCCCGAGGGCGATGCCGAGCCCCTGGCCCAACCCGCCCTGCGGCCGGAAGTAGCTCTGCGGCCCACGATTTCGCAAATGACGCACGAGTATGCCCCTGTGGGTGATGGTCTCATCGACGTAAAACGTATTGTCGGGCAGCGCTTCGCTCATCGCGACGGCAAGCGTCATCGGGTGGATCTTCTTGTTTCCCGATACCTCTGCCTCGGCGGCGTGGCGCGCGGACCAAAGCTTGTCGTGTTCCGCCGCCCAGCGGGATTTGCGCTGTTCGACCACGCCGGCATCGACGCCCGATGCGCGAACGGCGTCAGCCAGCAGCCCAAGGGACGCCACGGCGTTACCTTCCAGGAACATATCCGCCTGGGCCGCATGGTGGACCATGTGCAGCCTGAAGGGTGTTTCGTCGATGGCGACGATGGTCGCCTTCGACGGCTTGTTGCCCGGCGGATAAAAGGGCGCCCGGCATCGAACCGTCAACAAAAGGTCGGCCTCATCGACACAGGATGGCCGCCCGACGCCCTGATACAGCGGATGTTCCTTGGGGAAGTTCGCATAGGTAGACTGGTTGGCATCGACCACCGGGATGGACAACAGCTCCGCCAGGTCGATCAGCGCCGCGTAACCTTCGGGTTCGCGGCCGGCGGCTTCGGTCAGGATCACCGGGTTCTTGGCGTTGAGCAGAAGTTCCGCGACCTTTTCGATGTCGGCGTGGGAAGGCTGCGGCTTCGGCGCTGGCGGCGCCATGCGGAATTCCTCGGGCGGGTTCCATTCATTGAGCTGGGTTTCGATCGGCACGCTCAGATAGGTCGGGCCAGTGGGGACGCGCTGCGCCAGTTCACCGGCGCTGACAATTTGCTGGAACAGTGTTTCCGTGCTCGACGCCTGCGATGACCATTTCACCAGCGGCTCGGCGAGACGATGCGGCCCGCCGACGACACTCAGGTTCGCCTGCCATTGCCCACCGGGGTCGAAGCCCTGTTTTTCGCCATAGGTCAGCGCTTCGCCGGAGAGCACCACCATGGGTATGCCCAGCCTGTTCGCCCCGTCGATGCCCATCGCGCCTTGCAGCAGCCCAACGCCGGTATGCAGCATGACGGCCTGCGCCTTGCCGGTAATGACCGTGTAGCCGATGGCGAGATCGACCGCGAGCGTCTCATGCGCGCAGCTGAAATAGACCGGACCGGGCGTGTTGCTGACCTTCTGGCGGGCCAGCGCTTCCCACACCGCACCCCATTCGGAGCCCGGTGAGGCCATCACATAATCGACGTCCAAACTCCGGAACGCCTGTACGACCGCCTCGCCGCCATCGACATAGTTTTGCATCGGATCGGTTCTCCCCACAGGTTAGCCCATGTTTTTCAAGTGTTGGTGCTATCTTTGACGGACAACGCGTGCATTTCAACGGCGCTGACCGGATTTGCGCGCCAGATGTGTTCCGGGCAGGCGGGCATGCAACCGCGACTTTAAAATTAACCTTGAATTTACCCCACTTGGAGCATTTTGGGCGCCATTCGAGCCCTCTATGGAAAAAGCCCGTTGGCGGGGCAATCAGGAGGCGTCTGCCGTGCATAGTGCTTTTGGGTCTAATCGGTTCACCCATCTGGTGATCGTGGTCTTCGCGCTGCTGTTCCTGATTTTTCTATCCATGGTCGGCAGCGCCCAATCGTCGTGGCCGGTGATCCGCATGTTCGGGTTCCTGGTGAGCGTCCTTGCGCTGGCCGCTTACCTGTTGATGGGAATGTCGTGGTATTGGGCCCCCTGGCGCATTCTTTGGCGACGCTTCCCTATCCTCAACGCGATTTGTTACCCCGACCTCAACGGCACCTGGTACGGCATGACGCAGTCAAACTGGCCGGTTGTTTCCAAGCTTCGCGAAGCGGCTTCCGAAGAGCAGAGCATTGATCCGGTTGAGTTGGCCGCCATCGAGCCTCTCATGGGTGAAATCGCGCTGGAAATCAGGGCTTCAATTTTCGGTATTTCGGTTCGTTCCAGCGTCGGGACAGGGGGGGGCGATCCCACGACCGTAATGGTGCGGGCGCACAAGAATTTCGAAACCAATAAATTTGAATTGTTCTATATCTACCGGCAGGTGACATCCGGATCCCACGGCGCGGAAGAGAGCACGCATCTGGGCGCGACCATGCTGGAATTCAGGCCGGGCACGGCACCCAGCATGGAAGGTTCCTATTGGACGCGGCGGAACTGGCGCGAAGGGATGAGCACGGCCGGTACGATTTCGGCGACACGGGTGAACGATCAGCACGTTCCCGCCGACGAAAACATTATCGAATACACCCGCGAACGGGCGGTCGAAAATCTCGCCTGATCCGCTACGCCGCCGGCCGGGTAAACCCGACAGGAAATGGCGGCTGACGCAGTCGGTTACGCAAGATCCAGCTTGAACAGCTTGTTGGCATTGGCGCGGCCGATCTTGGCCCGGTCCTCGTTGGTCATTTCCGTGTTGTCGAACCAGGAAGCCGCCTCGTCGATCTGCTCGAACGGGTAATCGACTGAAAACATGATCCGGTCGGCGCCCATCTCGGTGAGCGCGCAGTGCAGCGTGGGGTCGTGAAAATTCCCGCTGGTGGTAAAATAAAAATTAGAGCGCAAATATTCGCTGACCTTTTTCTTTGCGGGATAGCGGGGCGGGGTTCTCACGATTCGATGGTCGATGCGCCACATGTCGTATGGAATGCCCTCGCCGAGGTGTCCGAGGACGATGCGCAGCCGGGGGAATTCGTCAAACAGTCCAGACGTGATCAATCTGAGCGCGTGCACCGATGTTTCGGCGCCAAACCCCCAGGCCGAGGTCATCAACCATGGGTGCCCCCTATAGGCGGGATTCCAGTTCGGGTTAGGTGATCGCGGGTGCAGATAAAACGGCACGTCGAGATCCTGAACGCAGGCCCAGAACGGCCGATATTCGGCTATATCGTAAAAGATCGCCGAGTCGGCCCCATCAACCTGGCTGAACCCGTTGACGAAGGCGCCTTTGAAACCCAGCTCATCGACGCAGCGCGTAAGTTCGCGGGAGGCGGCATCCGGGTCCTGCATCGGTAAGGCGGCAAAGCCGGCAAACCGATCCGGCCTTTTGGCGATTTTCTTCGCCAATTCATCATTGGCCTTGCGCGCCAGATCAACCGCCGTGGCCTTGTCGGCTACCGCCTGTATGGTCGGCGCGTTGAGCGACAGGATGGCAAGTTCGATGCCGTGGCGATCCATCTCCGCGAGTCGGAGATCCTCGGTGTCGAGCAGCCGTTCGCGAATTTCCAACCAGGCATCCGTGCCGCCTTCCATCCGTTCCGAATCGATCACGGTCTGGTCGATCGCAAAATGTTCTTCCAGCGCGATTTTGCCTTGCATCACATCGTTCCCGTGTTCCGATGCTTTCTCAAGTGAAATGCTATCGCAACCAGGGCCGAACGGAGCTGTGCCAAATCAGCGCATGGGCCAGCAGGCTGCTAGAGCATTTTTTGATGGTTTTGATTGACTTACGTCAAGGACCACGCAGGCCATATGGGTATGATGTCTGGTGACATTAATTCTCTTGAATTGGAGGATCAACTATGTCCAATCGCCCCGATACGACAGGGATCAAGCCGCATATGGTGGACCCCCTTCAGGCCCTGCAGTTGGGCCAAGCCGTCAACAATAGTCTGCGCCAAACGACACAAACCGTTGCGTACGGTGATGCCTTTATGACTCTATTCCGTGCCGTCGCCGGCGTGTTTATATGGATGGATCGATCAATCAGTGACATCCAGGATTTGAGGATAATATTTGAGTTGAGCGACCGCCAGATCGCCGAACTCGGCATCAAGCGAAGCCAGATCGCCACCCGTTGCGCCGAGGGCTGGTTTGCCTAGGGAAGCAGACTTCGGCGGCCGTCCCCCTTAGGGCAGCGCCAGGTCGTAGCCCTGTTCGTAGTGCAGGTAGATGCCGTCGAAATAGAACCAGCGCATATAGGCGCTTGCGCGGGCGTAATGCACCGCCATGTCCTGCATTTCGCGCGTCGTGCAGTGGCGCAGCAACGCCTGGTAGCCGCGCTCGCCATGCTCGACATCGACCTCGGAATGCAGCCAGAAATGCTCGATCTCGTCTTCCTTGAACTTGTAGATGTCGCGCAGCGCTGGCAGCACCTTGTTGTAGAGCATGGGCGATTGTGATTCGGTGCCGACGCGCGATGCCGCGATGCCGCACCACCAGGGCTGTTCCTTGCCGACCTTGACCAGCCAGTCGGCCCAGGCGCGGGTGGTCGGCAGGCCGGGGCTTTTGCGCACCTCGTCCAGATCGGCGCCGTTGACCAGGGCGAAGCGCTGGATGATCGAGATATGCGGGCGGTCGTCGTCGTTTTCCTCCATGTAATTTTCAAGCTGCAGCGCGATTACGTCGCGCGGCGCCTCGGCGCACAGCGGAAAGTTCCAGCGCGATGCATGCTTGATCCAGTGCCAGTGCTCGACGGCGATGCCCATGAGGCAGTTGCGGCTAAGCTCGCCCGCCGCCCATTTTTCGGTCATCGGATGATTGGCGCAATGGCGCTCCAGCACGGCGTCTTCCAGCGCCTTGCGAAAACTCGCAGTGCCGCTCATTGTTTGTCTCCTCGCCGTCGTGCGGCAGTTATGTTTTAGTCGGCCTGCGGGCCTTCCAGCGTCTTGTTGGGCTTGAGAAAGATCGCCAGCAGCAGGCAGCCGTTAGGCGACCAGGCGCTGTGTTGGTTGCCGACTGGCCGCCAGACATATTCGCCCGCCTTGCACTCGCCTTCCGCGTCGCACAGGCTGCCGCGGAGCACGTAGCTCTGCTCGATATCGACATGTTCGTGGAACGGCAGCGAGGCGCCGGGCGACCATTCAATCAACGCCGTTTTGAGGCCGCGCTCCGGGTCCTCCATCAGGGTCTTGGAACGAATGCCTTCCCAGCGCCCGGTTTCCCACGGCAGGGCTTCGATATCGACGTAACGCGAACTCAACGCGGCAAGCTGGTCTTCGTCTTTCAGATTGGGGGTGCTGGCAACCATGGTGGCCTCCTCTGGTGGTTGGCGGTTCCGGAAACTACTTTACATCAGCTCGTAGCCCTTTTCGTAATGCAGATAGACGCCGTCGAAATGGAACCAGCGCATGCGTGCGCCCTCGCGCGCCCAATGGATGCAGACCTCCTGCTCTTCGCGCGTCGTGCAGTGACGCTCGATCAGCCGGTAGCCTTCGTCGCCATGCTCGATATCGACCTCGGAATGCAGCCAGAAATGTTCGATATCCGGCTCTTCGAACTTGTAGCTGTCGCGTAGCGCCGGCAGTATCTTGGAATAGAGCCGGGGCGATTGCGATTCGCTTGCCACCTTGGTGGCGGCGATCGCCGCATACCACGGCTGGGTCATGGCGACGTTGTCGATCCAGGCGACCCAGGACCGGGTGGTATGCAGACCGCGGCCCGCCTTGACCTCGTCCAGATTGGCCCCGTTGGCGGCGGCAAAGCGCAGCATGATGTCGAGATGCGAATGGTCCGGGTCGATCTCCTCGTGCCGGGTTCCCATCTGGGCGTCGATCACGTCGTTTGGCGCATGGGCGCAGATGTAGAAATCCTTGGGGCGGACATTGCTGACCCAGTGATATTGCTCGACCGCCCAGCCCATCAGGCAGTTCTTGCTGATCTCGCCCTTGGCCCATTGCTCGGTCATCGGGTGATCGGCGCAATGCCGTTCATCGATCGCGGCCTCCATTTCTTGTCGAAACGCGCTTTTTGCCGCCATTGCCGGCCTCCCTATTTTGTATCGCGCCAGCTTAGACCGAATTCCCCACAGCCGCCACGGTCCGCGTTGCATTTGGATGCTGGTCCCCATGGCCTTTTTGACGCGGCCGCGAACCGTGATAGCCTTGGGGCTGAATCAATGAAATAAGCAGGAGGAAGCACCGGTGGCCAGGAAGAAAAGCGATATTGAAAAGAAACTCATCCGGGTGCTCGGCAAGATGGCGAACGACGCCTTCAAGAGCGAGGAATATACCCGCTTTCTGTCCATTCCGATGACCCGCAAGCGGGCCGCCTATTACATCTTCGAACGCTCGCACTTTCACCTCAACCGGCGCGAATGCTGGGCGCTGGTACAGGCGCGCGCGCCCTTCGACGTCAAGCAGATGATCTGGCATCACGAGGAAGACGAGCTCGCCGGCAGCGCCGAGCGCGGGGTTGAAAACCACTGGATACTGGGCATGCGGGAAGGCGCCGCCCTGGGGCTGAAGCGGTCGGACTTCAACAAGCCGCCATCGGACGGGACCGCGATCTGCACCCATGCCTGGGCGCGCATCGCCGAGGCCGAGCCATGGCTGGCCTCGCTCGCCTCATCGTGCATTCTCGAAATCGCCAATTCGGACGCCATCGTCAAGGGCGGCGGCATCGCCAACCGCATCGCCCAGAAAATCGCGAAAGAAGCCAAGGTGCCGCTCAAGAAGCAGGTCTCGAATGTCGAACATATGGAAGTCGATATCACCCACGCGAACCTGCTCTACGAAGTCCTGCCCAAACACGTGAAGACCAAACGTCAGGCCGAAGAGGTGCTGCACGGCGCGCGCCTCGGCATCGGCGTCAACAAAACCTGGTTCGGCCTGATGGCCGCCCAGATAGAGAATATGCGCTGACGCGGAAGACCGTGCGTCCGCGAGCAGATCAATACGGGTGCGTCTTGGCTGCGTAGAGTCGGCGGATGCGGCGGACGTAGGTTTGGGTCTCAATGTAGGGCGGTATACCGCCGTGGCGCTTCACCGCGTTTTCGCCGGCATTATAGGCGGCCAGCGCGAAGGTGACGTTGCCCCGGAATTCGCGCAGCAGCCAATGCAGATATTCCATGCCGCCGCGCAGGTTCTGGACGGCGTCGAACGGATCGCGCACCCCGAACCGCTTGGCGGTAGCGGGGATCAGCTGCATCAGGCCCTGTGCGTTGGCCGAAGAAACCGCACTCACCTGAAACGCCGATTCGACCGAGATGACAGCCAGCACCAACTTCGGGTCGAGCTTGAAGCGGGGCGATAATTTTTCGACCAGCGCCTTGATATCGGGCGGCGCGCGCATCGCCGCCGCCGCGCTGCCGCCGCGCCCCCAGCCGTTGGGACAGCGCGCAACCCCACCGCCCCGGCGATAGATATCCGCCATTTCGCGGGCTTCCCCGTGGCCGAGCGAGGCCGCGCGTCGGAACCAGCGCCCGGCGCGCGTGTCGCTGCGGCGCCTGCCTTTGCCGCTTGCATAAAGCAGCCCGATGGCGAACGCGGCGCCGGCATGATCGTCGCCGTCGGCCCGGCAATAGAGCATCATGGCCAGCCGGTAATCGGGTCGGCCGGTCCCAAGCGGCTGGTGATGGCCCAGCGCCATCCGGTAAGCCGCTTCCGCGTCGAGATAGGCATGCGCCGGCGGCGCTAACATGCCCGCAAGCGCCCCGAAGAGCGCCAGGACGGGCAACAAACGGACTGTCATGATTGGCGCGTCTATTATGAGCCTGGTGGATTTGCGCTTTCGACACTATGAGCCATACTTGGGGCGGTCAAGCAGGCAGGGAAGCGCCAATAATGAACACGTCGGAGATCACGATACCGCTCACCGAAGGCACGATGGGCGCACATCTGGCGATGCCGGAAGGCCGCCCGGCCGGCGCGATTATCGCCATCATGGAAATCTGGGGCGTCAATGACACCATGCGGGCCCACGCGCGCGAATTCGCCGAAGCCGGCTTCATCTGCCTGGTGCCGGACCTGTTCTGGCGCCAGGAGCCGGGGCTGGAACTGTCCGACGCCAAGCCCGGCGACGCTGAAAAGGCATTCGAGCTCTATTACCATTTCGATTACGACGCCGGCGTACGCGATATGACGGACACCATGGGGTATCTGCGCGGAATCGAAGGCGGCAACGGCAAGGT
>JAZFSB010000057.1:0-4102 GCA_036445935.1 Alphaproteobacteria bacterium
CTCGGCACACTGGAAGACAAGGTGACGCGGCTTCAGGCGCTGGCCACTGAAATCGCCCCGCTCGTCGACGCCGACCGAGACCTGGTGCGAAGTGCCGCAACCCTGGCCAAGGCGGATCTCACCACCGGCATGGTCGGCGAGTTTCCCGAACTGCAGGGCATCATGGGGCGCTATTACGCGCTGGAAGAGGGCGAGCGCGCGGAAGTCGCCGAGGCCATCGCCGAACATTACGCGCCGCAGGGGCCGGACGATTTCTGCCCGGAAAAGCCGGTCAGCGTCGCGGTTTCGCTGGCCGACAAGATCGACACGCTGGTGGGGTTCTTCGCCATCGGCGAAACGCCGACCGGATCGCGCGACCCGTATGCGCTGCGGCGCGCTGCCCTTGGCGTCATCCGCATGGTTCTGGAAGGCGGGCTCCGACTGCCGCTGGCTGAAATCTTCGCCCAGGCACGGGGGTTTTATGGCGCGCGGGCGGGCGATGGAGATGTGGCTGAGACGGTTGCCGCGCTGCTTGATTTCTTCGCCGACCGGCTGAAGGTGCATCTGCGTGGCCGCGGCATGGGGCACGATCTGATCAGCGCCGTGTTCGCGGTGCGGAAATCCGACGGCGCGGTCGAGGACGATCTGGTGCGTTTGGTGGCCCGCGCCGAGGCGTTGAAAAAGTTTCTCGAGACCGAGGACGGGACCAATCTTTTGGCCGCGCACAAGCGGGCGTCCAATATCGTCGCCATCGAGGAAAAGAAGGACAAGGTTACTTACGCCGATGACGCCGTCGAAGATCTTCTGACCCAGGACGAGGAAAAGGCGCTGTTCGGTCGGTTGCACGAGTTGGGGAAATCTGTTCGCCCGGCCATCGATGGCGAGCGGTTCGACGAGGCGATGGGGCTGCTGGCCGAACTCCGCGCGCCGGTGGATGCATTTTTTGATCAGGTCACGGTAAATTGTAACGAGGTCGATCTGCGGGTGAACCGGCTTCGCCTGCTGTCTAAGATCCGGGGTGTGATGGGTGAAATCGCGGATTTCGCCTGCATTGAAGGCTGAATTCCATGGCACGCTCTGACGCGCATAAATGGGTCTACGGTTTTGGCGACGGCCGTGCCGAGGGCCGCGCCGACTTGCGTGACCTGCTCGGCGGCAAGGGCGCCAACCTGGCCGAGATGGCCAATCTCGGCCTGCCGGTGCCGCCTGGCTTTACGCTGACCACCGAGGTCTGCACCGCTTTTTACGAAGAAGGCGAAACCTTTCCGGAAGCGGTGCGCGACCAGCTTGCCGTCAAGCTCGCCGAGATCGAGACGGTGGTCGATGCCGGGTTCGGTGATGCCACGCGCCCGCTGCTGGTGTCGGTGCGGTCGGGCGCGCGGGTCTCGATGCCCGGCATGATGGACACCGTGCTCAATCTCGGGCTCAACGACGAAACCGTAGAAGGGCTGGCGGCGCGCAGCGGCGACGACCGCTTCGCCTGGGACAGCTATCGCCGCTTTATCCAGATGTATGGCGACGTGGTGCTTGGCGTCGAGCATTTCGAATTCGAGGATTTGCTGGAAGACCTCAAGCGCGACCGGGGCCATCTGCTCGACACCGATCTTGACGCCGATGACTGGCGTCTGCTGGTGGCGGGTTATAAGGACAAGGTCGAAGACGTGCTCGGCCGGCCCTTCCCGCAGGACCCGCACGACCAGCTCTGGGGCGCCATCGGGGCGGTGTTCGGAAGCTGGATGAACCAGCGCGCCATGACCTACCGGCGGCTGCACGATATCTCCGACGGCTGGGGCACGGCGGTCAGCGTGCAGGCGATGGTGTTTGGCAATATGGGCGCGGACTGCGCCACCGGCGTTGCCTTTACCCGCGACCCGTCGACCGGGGAAAACGTGTTTTACGGCGAGTATCTGATCAACGCGCAGGGCGAGGACGTGGTTGCCGGCATCCGCACGCCACAGCATCTCACGCTTGCCGGCAAGCAGGCCAACGGCTCGGACCTGCCCGCGATGGAAGAAATCATGCCCGACGTGTTCGCCGAGCTGCTCGACGTGCGCGGGCGGCTGGAAGCGCATTTCCGCGACGTGCAGGACGTCGAATTCACCGTCCAGCGGGGCAGGCTGTGGATGCTGCAGACGCGGTCGGGCAAGCGCACCGCCAAGGCCGCGCTGAAAATCGCCTGCGACATGGTGGATGAAGGGCTGATCACGCGGCCAGAAGCCATCGCCCGCATCGATCCGGAATCGCTCGACCAGCTTTTGCACCCGACGCTCGACCCAACCGCCGCGCGCGACGTCATCGCCAGCGGCCTGCCGGCGTCACCGGGGGCGGCAAGCGGCAAGGTGGTGTTTTCGGCGGATGAGGCCGAGACGGCCGCCGGGCGTGGCGAGGACGTGATCCTGGTGCGCATCGAAACCAGCCCCGAGGATATCCACGGCATGCATGCCGCCCGCGGCATCCTGACCAGCCGGGGCGGCATGACCAGCCACGCCGCCGTGGTGGCGCGCGGCATGGGCACGCCCTGCGTCGCCGGCGCCAGCGAACTGCACATCGATTACCAGACCGGCAGCCTGTCCACCCGGGGCGATACCATCAAGGCGGGCGAGGTGATTACCATCGACGGCGCCGCCGGCGAGGTCATGCGCGGCCGGCTGCCGACGCGGGAGGCCGAGCTGTCCGACGATTTCACCCGGCTGATGGAATGGGTCGACGAAATCCGCACGCTTGGCGTTCGCGCCAACGCGGAAACCCCCGAAGACGCGCGCGCCGCGATCCGCTTCGGCGCCGAGGGGATCGGCCTGTCGCGCACCGAACACATGTTCTTCGACGCCGAGCGCATCATCACCGTGCGCGAGATGATCATCGCCACCGACGAGGCTGGCAGGCGGGCCGCGCTGGCCAAGATTCTGCCCATGCAGCGCGAGGATTTCATCGAACTGTTCCGCATCATGGAAGGACGGCCGATCACCATCCGCCTGCTGGACCCGCCGCTGCACGAATTCCTGCCACATACCGAAAAAGACATGGCGGAGGTCGCGACAGCGCTGGGAGTAAGCGCCGAGACGGTGCGGCTCCGCGCCAACGAACTGCATGAAGCAAACCCGATGCTCGGCCATCGCGGCTGCCGGTTGGCCATTTCCTACCCCGAGGTGCCGGAGATGCAGGCCCGCGCCATCTTCGAGGCCGCGTCCCATGTGGTGACGCAGGACGGAATTTCGGTGGCGCCCGAGGTGATGATCCCGCTGATCGCCACCCGCCGGGAATTCGACATCCTGAAAGAAATCATCGACCGTGTCGCCGCCGAGGTCCGGTCCGAGACCGGGGCTGCGTTCACCTATCTGACCGGCACCATGATCGAGCTGCCGCGCGCCGTGTTGCGCGCCGCCGATATCGCCGAGACCGCCGAGTTCTTTTCCTTCGGCACCAACGATTTGACCCAGACCGTATTCGGCCTGTCGCGCGACGATGCCGGCAACTTCCTGGCCGATTACGAACGCGCCGGCATCTTCGAACGCGACCCGTTCGTGTCGATCGACGTGGACGGCGTGGGCGAGATGGTGCGCATGGGTTGCGAGCGTGGGCGTTCCACGCGGCCCGACCTGAAACTCGGCATTTGCGGCGAACATGGCGGCGATCCGCGCTCAGTCCGGTTCTGCCATGAAGTCGGGCTCGACTACGTCTCGTGTTCACCCTTCCGCGTCCCCATAGCCCGCCTGGCCGCCGCCCAGGCCGCCCTGACCAACGCCGCCGAACGCGACGTGTGAGGGCGGCTTGCCCGTTTTCACCGTTCCGCCATCGTCTGGCCACGGTTATTCACCATCTGTAGTCTGGCAACCGACAGGGGCGGCAAGGTGGTGGAAGCATGGCGATGATGGGACGCATTCTCGCGGCGGTGGTGTTGATTTCGGTTATCACGCCCGCGCCCGTTGGCGCGGACGAATTCCGCGTGATCGATCCGATGGGCAAGGAAGACACCAGCCGCTGCATTGGCGATCCGCGCACGCCGCTCTGCGCGATCGAGACCTTCGCCGCCTGCATCTATCGCGGCGAGAAATCACTGTGCGTCAGGGTCGGCTTCGATTATCGGGCGGTCTACGGCAACAAAGTGCCTAGTGAGTACGCCAAA
>JAZFSB010000058.1:0-2874 GCA_036445935.1 Alphaproteobacteria bacterium
TGCAGGCGTTGTTATAGAAAATATCGCCGAAGCTTTCCGCGATCACGCAGCGAATGCCGTGATCGACCAGCGTGAATACCGCGCCCTCGCGAGATGAGCCGCACCCGAAATTGTGCCGCGCGACCAATATCCGGGCATCGCGATAGGGTTCCTGATTAAGCACGAAGTCGGCTATCTGCTTGCCGTCCGGGTCGTGTCTTAAATCGTGAAACAGGTAGCTGCCGTATCTTTCGTCGCGCGGCTTCATCAAATAGCGCGAGGGCAGAATCTGGTCGGTATCGACGTTGTTGCGGTCGATCGGCGCTGCGATAGCGGTGACTTTGACGAACGGTTCCATCGCTAATGTCCTTCCAGTTTGCGCACGTCGGTCAGCCGCCCGGTCACCGCGGCGGCTGCCGCCATCGCCGGACCGACCAGATGGGTGCGCGCGCCGCGACCCTGGCGGCCCTCGAAATTGCGGTTCGAGGTGGAGGCGCAACGCTCGCCCGGCGCCACGGAATCGCCATTTACGCCGATGCACATCGAACAGCCGGTATGCCGCCATTCAAACCCGGCATCAAGGAACACCCGGTCCAGCCCCTCTGTCTCGGCCTCGGCGCGGACCGGGCTTGACCCCGGCACGACCATCGCCGGCACGACCACCCGGCGGTTCCGGACGATGGCGGCGGCGGCGCGCAGATCTTCTACCCGGCTGTTGGTGCACGACCCGATGAACACGCGGTCGATCTCGATGTCGTCCAACGCCATGCCGGGCGTGAGCCCCATATAGTCGAGCTTGCGTTTCAGCGCTGCCCGGCGGTCCGGATCAGTCTCGGTGTCCGGTCCCGGCACGCGGCCGGTGATTGGCAGGGCATCTTCCGGACTGGTTCCCCAGGTGACCATCGGCGCGATGTCGCCGGCGTCCAGCTTCACCTCGCGGTCGAACACCGCTTCGTCGTCGGATGGCAGCGTACGCCACTGGGCAAGCGCGGCGTCCCAGTCCGCACCGCTGGGTGCGAAGGGCCGCCCCCGCAGATAGTCGTAGGTGGTGTCGTCGGGCGCCACCATGCCGGCCCGCGCCCCGGCCTCGATCGACATGTTGCAGACAGTGAGCCGTTCCTCTATCGACAGCGCGCGAATTACCGGCCCGGCATATTCGATGACATGCCCGGTGCCGCCAGCGGCTCCGATATGGCCGATAATGGCGAGGATGATGTCTTTCGCCGAGACGCCGGCCGGGCGTTGGCCGGTGATATTGATGCGCATCGATTTCGGCTTGGGCTGCCACAGGCTCTGGGTCGCGAGGACGTGGCTGACGTCGGAGGCGCCGATGCCAAAGGCCAGCGCGCCCAGCGCGCCATGGGTAGAGGTATGCGAATCGCCAACAACGATGGTGAGTCCCGGCTGGGTGATGCCCTGTTCCGGGCCGACGACGTGGATGATGCCGCGCCGCTCATCGTCGAGGCCGAACAGGGTGACATCGTTGCGCCGTGCGTTGTTGGCGAGGTTTTCGACCAGCAGGCGGTGTTCCTCGCTGGCGAAATCATGGTCGCTCAGCCCCGTTGTCGGTGCGTAATGGTCGGGCATGGCGAAGGTTGCGCCTGGACGTCGCACCGAACGTTCGTTGCCGTGCAGCATGTTGTAGGCGTGGAAAGACAGCTCGTGGCAGAAATGCCGGTCAATGAACAGCAGCGACTGGCCCGCTTCGTTCTCTGTAATCACATGGCGAGACCAGATTTTCTCGAACATTGTGCGTGGCTGGGTCATCCCTGTCTCTCCCCCATCAATCGATCGCGTAATGCGCAACCGCGGCCTCGTCCCACTCGACGCCCGTTCCCGGCCTGCCCGGCGGCTGGGTGGACCCGTTTGCTATTTTGAGCTTTTCCGCCAGGAACGGCTCGGCCCAGTCGACATATTCCAGCCAATGCGCGGTCGGGCTCGCGGCCAGCAGATGCACGCTGACCTCGGGATAAAGGTGCGACGACAGCCGCATGCCCGCGCGGTCGGCGATCACGGCGGCGGCAAGCCAGCCGGTCACCCCGCCAATCCGCATCAGGTCGGGCATGGCGTAGTTGCACGCCTTGAGCGCGACCGCGCTTGCCATCACGTCCGGACTGGTGAAGTTCTCGCCAAGCTGGATCGGAGTTTCGAGCGCCGCCGTGATGCGCGCGGCCCCCGGCAGGTCGTCATGGGCGACCGGCTCCTCGATCCAGGTCAGTCCTTCGCTATCGAGCGTCTTGCCCCGGCTGATCGCGTCCGCGACCGAAAGCGCCTGGTTGTAATCGGCCATCAGCGGCGCATCCGCCGCCAGCGCCGCGCGCACCTCGCGCACGGCCTTCAGATCGTCCGCCGGATCAGGACGGCCCAGCCGGATTTTGACGGCATCGAACCCTTCGCCTTGAAGTTCCAGAGCTTGATCGGCCAGCCCATCCGGATCGGACAGCCCGAGTCCGTTGCTGTTATAGGCGGGGATTTCATCCTGCGTCGCGCCGAGAAAGCCGGCAAGTGGCTGGCCGGCGGCCTGGGCCGCGGCATCCCAGCACGCGACGTCCAGCGCCGACAGCGCCATGCCGATCACCCCTTGCGCGCCGATCAGCGTGAAACGGGTGCGGCAGATCCGCCCGATCGCACCGGGATCGACCGGCTGGCCGGCGATTGACTCACTCACCATGTCGAGCACGCGGCGCATCAGCGGCAGGGCCAAGTCCATGTAGCAAAAGGCGTGCGCGCGCCCGGTGACGCCTTGCTCGGTTTCAAGTTCGACCAGCAGGAAGGGGGCGTGCTCCATGCGCGCGACGCTGGTGCCGAGCGGCCGTTTCATTGGCACACGGATCGCGCGGGTACGAAGCGCGCGAACCGTCAGCGCGGGAAACGTCACGGGCCCGGTGCCGCATG